>JANNRU010000172.1:0-5955 GCA_031401755.1 Acidobacteriota bacterium
GGACGATCGACAGCCGCTCGTTAGCGGCAAATCGAACCTGACACTTCGTCCCGCCGTCATAGTCGGTTGCGCGAAGTTGGAGCGTTGCCGATTCTCCACCGACGGTGCAGGCGTGGGCGGTTTCGCGATCCAGCCCGCGCCACAAGCGGACGAACGGATTGCGCTCCCACTCGTCGCCGATCGTCGTCGGATCGGCATGTCCCGGCCACACGGGGGTCTCCGGCGGCAACGTCATCAGGACCTCGAGGATCGAGTGCCGAAGCTCTTGAAAGGTGCCGTGTCCGGGTGCTTCGGTGCCGGCGACGCTTCCGCGAAAGAGCGAGTCGCCGCAGAAAACCGCGTGGTCTTCGACGTGGTAGGCCAGATGGCCGACCGTGTGGCCCGGGGTGGCGAGCACGCGGATCCGCAAACCGCCGACCTCGATCATTTCGCCGCCTTCGAGCTCCTGGTCGAGATCGGCGATCGACCAACGCTCTTTCATCGGCCCCGCCAGCGGGCAAGCACAGCGCTCGCGCCAGATCGCGCCGAACAGCACGTGGTCGTGGTGGTGGTGCGTGCACAGGATCCGGAGCACCTTCAGGTTCAAGCGGTCGATCGCCGAGATCAAGGGTCCCATGGACGCGCCCGTATCGATGATCACCGCCGATCCGCCGGGGCGGTCGGCGACGATATAACTGTTGACCCGCGAATCGGGATCGATGGAGCGTTCGACGATCATGTGGCCTCCTGGCCGAGATCGTAGCGCACGATCGAACAATCTGCGGGAGCGAGCGTCATAGCGGGCGCTCGCGGCGCGGCTTTTCGGGCCAAGTCAGGTGGAAGAGTTTTCCGCGCGGCTCGTCGATGCGTTCGTAACCGTGTGAGCCGAAGTAGTCACGCTGGGCCTGCAGCAGGGCGGTCGGCAGTCGGTTCGACCGATAGCCGTCGTAGTAGGCGAGCGAGCTCATGACTGCGGGACAGGGCGCGCCGGATCTGGCGGCGAGCGCGGCCACCTCGCGCCAGCCCTCCTGGCTCGAGGCGAGTTTTCGCCGAAAATAGGGATCGAGCATCAGATTCGGAAGCTGCGAGTCCTTGTCGTAGGCGTCGGCGATCTTTTGCAAGAAACGGGCACGAATGATGCAGCCACCCCGCCAGATGCGGGCAATCGCGCCGAAATCCAGTTTCCAGTCGCGTTCGCGATCGGCGGCGGCGAGCAAGGCGAAACCCTGCGCGTAGGCGCAGATCTTGGAGGCGTAGAGCGCATCCCGCGTCGCTTCGATCAGCTTCCGGCGAGTCACGCGCGGCCGGGTCTTCGGCCCGACGAGGCGACGAGCGGCCGTCAGTCGCTCGTCACGCGCGGCGCTGATGACGCGGGCGAAGACCGCCTCGGCAATCGACGGGGCGGCGACTCCGACGTCGAGCGCGTGGATCGCGGTCCACTTTCCCGTACCTTTCTGCCCGGCCGCATCGAGCACGGCGTCGACGAAGGCGCGTGCGGGTTTTCGCGGGTCGGGCTGGCGCAGGATCTCGGAGGTGATCTCGATCAGGAACGAGTCGAGCTCTCCCGCATTCCACTCGTCGAAGATCTCGGCGATGGCGTCGTTTTTCAACTCGAGCAGGCCCCGCAACAATCCATAGGCCTCGGAGATCAACTGCATGTCCGCGTACTCGATGCCGTTATGGACCATCTTGACGAAGTGCCCCGCGCCGCCCGAGCCGACCCAGGTCGAGCAGGGTTCGCCACCGACGACCGGACGTCCCGGAACAGCACCACCGAGCGGCCGGCCGGACTTCGCGTCGACCTTGGCCGAGATTGCGTTCCAGATCGGTGCGATCGCCGCGCCGCCGCGTCGATCGCCTCCCGGCATCAGCGACGGCCCGAAGCGCGCTCCTTCTTCTCCTCCCGACACTCCCGAGCCCACGAAGTGCAGGCCGTGAGTGGTGTATTCGGCGACGCGGCGCTCGGTGTCGGTCCACAGGCTGTTTCCGCCGTCGACCACGACGTCCCCACGGTCGAGGAGTGGAGCGAGGCGATTCTTGACCTCGTCGACCGGCGCGCCGGCCTTGATCATCATCACGATCCGACGTGGGCGGGTGAGCGAGGCGACGAGCTCGCCGTAGTTCGAGACCGCTACCAGCCCGCCCGGCGTGTCGGGGTGCAGCGTGACGAACTCCCGAACCGTGTCGACGGACAGATCGTTGACCGCGACGCGGAAACCGTGGTCGGCCATGTTGAGCGCCAGATTGCGCCCCATGACCGCGAGCCCGATCATCGCGACGTCGGCCTTCGAACCTGAGTGGCTGGAGCGCATGAATTCCCTCCGGGAAAGCAACCCGCGCAGCCCGCTGCCGCGATGTCGAGGCTACTCGGTCGGCTGCTACCATAAACTGACGCTGGTGAAACGGCGAGGGAGGGTGCATGGGTCGAGGAGCTTTGTGGGGCCTGGCAGTGCTTGCGCTACTGATCGCGTCCGCATGTGGCGGCAGTTCCCCGCAAGCGACGTCAACGACCGTCGCGCCTGTCGCCGTCGTGCCCGGCCCGGACGCGCCGCCCCTCGGTCGCCTCTACTGGATGAGCGGGATCTGGCGCGGCAACTACCGCGGTGCTCGCGTCGAGGAGCACTGGACCGCTCCCGAAGGCGGGATGATGATCGGTATGCACCGGGATCTGTTTCCGGACGACGACGCGGCCTTCGAGTTTCTCAGGATCGTCGAGGACGGAGAGAGTCTGATCTATCTGGCGAGTCCGAACGGTGAGGCGCCGACCGAGTTCCGCATGGTCGAGCAAGGCGAGCGAAGCGTCGTCTTCGAGAACCCCGAGCACGACTTTCCGAGGCGTATCCTCTACCGGCGCGAGGGGGAAACGCTGGTGGCGAGGGTCGAGGGGCAAGCAGACGGAAAACCACTTGAGATCGAGTGGCGCTGGACGCGGGCACCCGAGACCGGGCACTGAACGATCCGATTGAGTCGTCGCGTCAGTCGACGCGCGGCACGATTCCCAGCACGTTCGGCAGGGGCCAGGGCTGCAAGTCGACCGCGGCCTCATCGAGGCCTCTCTCGAATTGTCCGAAGATCTCGTAATCGCGATCCGGTCCGCGAATGAAGAGTTGGGCCTCGCTTCCCCCCTCCGCATACATCAAACGATCGAGCTCCAGCGGAAGCTCGCGGAGCGTCTCGATCAGGTCGCGCGTCGCCATCGGGGTGCGCGCGAGGACGAAGAGTAGGCGACCCTGCCGATCGGTACCGATCGCCGCGGTGCTCGATCGCCGCGGTTGCGGCGACCAGACGTTGCGACCCGTGCAGGACAGCATGCGGATGCTCTGGACCATCGCGCCGTAGCGCTCCCGCCAATCCTCCCAGCGATCGCACTCGAGATCGATGATCTTCACACGCGGAGCCGCGTCATCCAGCGGATCGAAGGCCAGGATCGCCATGTCGCGGGTCTTGTGCGCGTTGTTGGCATGGTCCCGCGTGCGCATCAACGAGACGCTCGTGCGGTAGTCTTCCTGGTACATGGCGGCGTTGATCGCCGCGACCAGCCCATGGCGCTCGGCCCACTCGCGGGCGGTCCGCGATTCGCCCTCCTCCGGCGACGAGGCGTTGAACAACCGCAATTCGAATCGATCCGGGTCGATACGCAGGACCCGAATCATCGAGCCCGTTCCGCGGAGGTCCGCGCCCACCGCGAACCCCGCGAGTTCGAGCCCCGGTTGTAAAGGGTGCCAGGCACCGAATTCGAGATCGGCCGGGTCGGGTGCGCAGCCGACCTGCAACGCCAGCGCAGCGCACAGTGCGAGCTGGCGCGCGAAGTAGCTGGTTTTCGGGCGAGTCGGTTGGTCCATGCTCGGCGCGCGATCCGGGACGTCGCGGAACGGACAGTATGAAATCGACACGCAGGAGCTGTCCACCGGGCTTCGATGCCCGCGCCGCGATCGTCGACTAACATGACCGCCACGATGGCTCTCGCTCGAGTTCACGGCTTGCTCCTGGCCGCCTGCTTGTCGGGGGTTGGCGTTGCCGGAGAAACGCCGCCGATCGCCGGCGCGCGTACGCTACTCGTCGTCCACGATGGCGACGGGACCGTCGCCCTGCTCGACGCGCGGAGCGGCAAGCGGCGTGGGCTAATCGATGTCGGCGAGGGTCCGGGAGAGATCGCGGTCTCGCCGAGCGGGCGACTTGCCGCGGTCAGCCTCTACGGAGACCGCGATCGTCCAGGACGCGAAGTCGTCCTGATCGATGTGGCTCAGGCGGTCCGGCTGAAGACGATCTTGCTCGACGAGCATGTTCGCCCGCACGGTCTGGCCTGGCGCGGCGAAGGCGAGGTCGTCGTGACTGCGGGTGGAACGGCAGAGTTGCTGGTGGTCGACGTTGCGTCGGGAGAGATCCGCAATCGCATCGGCACGTCACAACGGGGCTCGCACATGGTCGCCGTCACTGCCGACGGCAGCCGCGGATATGTCGCCAACAGCGGTTCCGGCACCGTGACCGTCTCCGATCTGGGTGAAGAAGGCAAGCTCGGCGACATCCGCGTCGGTGGCGGAGCCGATGGCATCGCGATCACTCCCGACGGCCATGAGATCTGGATCGCCAACCGGGCCTCCGACACGTTGAGCGTGATCGACGCCGAGACGCGCGTGGTAGCGGCCACGATTCCGTGCCCCGGATCTCCAGCCCGTTTGGCCTTTACCCCCGACGGCCGTCGGGCGATCGTCGTTTGCGCGCGGCGCGGAGAGATTGCGGCGATCGACGTTGCGGCGCGGACGGAGATCCGGCGCCGCGCCTTGAAGTCGCAGGTGCGCCGCAACGCGGGGCTACCTGGTGCGACGCCGTTTGGCGTCGTCGTCGCGCCGAGCGGAGGCCTGGCGTGGGTCGCGACGGGTCAGGGCGACGTCGTCGCGCTCATCGATACGACGACTCTCGAGCCACGCAAACGCGTGCGCACCGGGCGTGAGCCGGCGGCGCTGGCATGGAGCGCGATCGAGGTCGCGCGGCGTACCGCGCGGCGAAGGAAGGGCGATCGACCAGTGCTATAGTGACCGACTTCGCCGCCGCATTCAGCGACGGCTTCCCGCGAGGACGAGATCGTGAGTCAGTCGAGGCGCGGCCCCGGTCCGTTCTTTGCGTTGGTCGTGCTTCTGGTCGTCATCGGCGCGGGCTGGGCGACGTGGCGAATCGGACCCATCCCCCAGATCACGGTCGAGCCGGCGCTGGCGGGTATCGGCAAGCGCACCTCGATCACGGTGCTGGTGCGCGAGCCGCGGCGTGGGCTAGGCGACGTGCGAGTCGAATTGACTCAAGGAGAGCGCACGGAACTGCTGGCCCAGCGCGCCCATACTCCGCGTGCCAGCTGGGCCGTTTGGGGTGACAGGGTCAAAGACGACGAGATCGTGGTTGAGGTCGGAAGCGAGACGATCAAGGGGCTGCGCGAGGGGCCGGCAGCGATCCGGGTCACGGCCGAGCGCGCCGGCAGTTGGCTACGCCATCCGTCCCCCGCGGTGTTCGAGCGCGAATTGCCCGTACGCCTCCGCCCACCGACGCTGCAACTGCGCACATCGCAGATTTACGTAACGCAGGGCGGATGCGAGGTCGTGATCTACGAGGTCGGCGAGACGGCTGTGACCGACGGTGTCCAGGCCGGCGAGTGGTGGTTTCCCGGAAACCCTCTTCCCGGAGGCGGTCCGCGCGAGCACTTCGCGCTCTTCTCCGCGCCCTACGACCAGGGCTCGCCGAAGGCGATCCGGCTCGTGGCTCGCGACGACGTCGGGAACGAATCGCAAGCGGCGTTCATCGATCAGTTCACCCCCCGGCCGCTGTCGCGCGACACGATCCCGCTCGACGACGCATTCCTCGAACGGGTCGTGCCGGCGATTCTCTCGCAGACGCCCGAGATCGAAGACCGAGGCGACATGCTCCAGAACTACCTGGCGATCAATCGCGATCTGCGCAAGACGAACGCGGCGACCTTGGCCGATCTAG
>JANNRU010000173.1:0-4148 GCA_031401755.1 Acidobacteriota bacterium
CCGTCGCGGCGGATGCGACGAGACAGAGCGCGGTCGAGGCGACTCGTTTCCAGCGCATGACTTCCTCCGCTCGATGGGCGGGTGTTGGGATCTCCGACGACCCGACGAGTTCGTGCGATCTTACGCATGGCGTTCGATCGAAGTCAAGCCCCAGAATGACCCTCGCGGAATCCGGCGCGGGCGGATCGAATCGAGGCTATCCTTCGACCGAACGGCGACCCCCCGAACGCGCCAGGTTCGGGTGTCGGCGAACACGTATGGGACCTGTGAACTTCCAAAGCGATGACCGCCGGCTGCTCCGGGCACTTCTCATCGCGTCAACCCTCGTCTTCGTCTGGTCCGCGGTCAGCCCCAGAGATCGCCTGACCTGGGTTCTCGAAGTCGCTCCGGCGGTCGTGGCCCTACCGTTGTTGCTCGCGACCCGTCGCCGCTTCCCGTTGACGCCGCTGACCTACACGCTAATCGCAGTGCATGCCTGCATCTTGATGGTCGGTGGGAAATACACCTACGCCGAAGTACCCCTGTTCGACTGGATCCGGGACAGCCTCGGGCACGCGCGCAACAACTACGACAAAGTCGGACACTTCGCCCAGGGATTCGCCCCGGCGATCATCGCCAGGGAGATCTTGCTGCGGACCTCTCCGCTAAAACGCGGGCGCTGGCTGTTCACGCTGGTCGTGTCGGTCTGCATGACGATCAGCGCGCTCTACGAGCTGGTCGAATGGGGTGCGGCGTCGATCTCAGCGACTGCGGCCGAATCGTTCCTCGGGACCCAGGGCGACGCTTGGGACACGCAGAAGGACATGGCCCTGGCGTTGATCGGCGCAGTCACCGCGCTCGCTGTCCTGCCCGGAGTTCACGACACCCAGTTGCGGCGACTGCGCTGACGGCGCGCGAGGATCTACCCCATCTCCGCCATGCGACGCATCATGTCTTCGGGACAAACATCTTCTTTGTGGGTCGCGATTCCCCACAGATGGCCGTACGGGTCCTGGAGCTTGCAGTATCGGTCGCCCCAAAACATGTCGGTCGGCGGCACCTGCGCGGTGCATCCGGCAGAAGTCGCTCGGGCGAAGGACGCATCGACGTCGGTGACGTAGATCATTAGGCTCACCGGAGAGCCTCCGAGCAGCTGCGGGGACGACGCGCCCATCTGCGGGCACTCCTCGCCGAGCATGACGAACGAATCGCCGATTCGCATCTCGGCGTGCATGATCGAGCCGTCAGGCCCCGGCATCCGGAAGCGCTCCTCGGCGCCGAAAGCCTTGGCGTAGAACTCCAACGCCCCGGAAGCACCGCGAACGGTGAGATAGGGCGTGACGGTGTGGTAACCATCGGGAACGGGTTTCACTTGGCTCATCGTCGTCTCCTTTTCGTTGATGGCGGTCTCTACCTCTGGGCCAACCTTCGCGCGAATGACCGGGGCCTCCGTGACTTCCCGGCGTCGCGCCTTATTCTTGCTCGATCTCGGTTCCGATGATCTCCCCCGATACGACGATTTCGACCCGTCGGTTCTTCTGACGCCCGTCGGCCGTATCGTTGGGCGCGACGGGTCGGGCCTTCCCATAGCCTGCGGCGCTGATGCTTTCGGCGGGGATCTGCTGCTCTACGAGGTAGCCGCGCACGGCCCCCGCGCGTTCCTCGGAGAGTGTCTGGTTGTAGGCGTCGCTCCCGGTGGCGTCGGTGTGGCCCTCGACGGCGAGCATCAGCCCGGGATTCCCGAGCACGATGCCCGAGAGTTTGGCGAGCCGCTCCCGCGCCTCGGGGCGCAGCGTGAACTTCTCCAGGTCAAACAGCACGTCGCCCATGTTGACGATCAACCCGCGGGCCGAGTCCCGCGTCTCCAGGACAAGATTGAGCTGCTTGAGCAGACGAGCCCGCAGCGTCTGTTTTTCGGTTTCGGCCTGCCGTCGCGCCTGCTCGGCGGATGCAGCGTTCTCTTCGGCCGCGGCGCGGCGGCGCGCCTCGTCCGCCGCTGAGGCCTGCGCGAGCGCCGCGTCGGTCTGGGCGCGGGCCGCTTCCGATTGTGCGCGAGCGGCCGCGGACTCTGCCCGCCGAGCTTCGCTTTCGGCCACGGCCGCACGCGCCGCCGCGGCGGCCTCGACGGCCGCGACGCGAGCACTTTCGATATTGCGCACCGTCAACGCGCGCGCGGCTTCGGCGGACTGCACCGCCTCTCGCGCCTTGGCGCCAGCCAACTTCGCCTGCTTCTTGTCCTTCGAGAGCGTCTCGGCCTGGCCCAGGGTCGCTTCCGCGAGCGCGAGCGAATCGGCGGCGAACGCTTGGGCCCCGAAGGACTGAGCGATTCGGACCGCGTTACGAGCCTGCAGGAGGTCGAAGGGCGGCTTGGCTGAGGCACTCTGGGCGCCGGCCCCGCGCTTTCCGTAGATCGACTTGGCGAAGGTGTCGAAGAGCACCTCCCGCGGTGAGGCACGCTGCTCGTCTTTGCCGGAAAACGTGTTGCGAAGCACGACGACTGCGCTGGGCGTCGCGACCGCGAAGTAGGGCTCGGCCGTCACGAGGACGCCGAACACCTGCGCCTGCGTCGTGGTCTTGAGCCTGCCCTTGCCTTTGTTGACGATAATCTCGCCGAGATTTCGGGAGCGGCCCTCGGCGGTGACCGCCCAGGCCACGTAGGTCAGGTAGCCGTCGCCAAGACTCATCGCTTCGGGAAGGTCGCGGACCGCCAGGGAGAGTTGAACCGCCCCCTGCTTGACGGCGACCTTGATCGAGCCGCTCGCCGCCCGGCCAAGCGTCGTCGGCGCGAGGTTCGCTGCCTTGAGCATGCCGGACCCGTAACTTACGATGGTCACCGACTCCCGGCCGTCCGGCGTAGGCGCGGCCGGAGGCGCGGCCGCCATCAACGGTGCGGCGAGCGCAACAAGTAGCGCCAGCGCGCAGATCTGATAGCGAAAGACACGAGTGATCATGGACTCTCCGTCGTGTTGTCGACCGGCAACGGCGCCGGATGGGAATCGTACTCGTCGACGGGGGGGGCGCTCAACCGGCCCCGGACCGGGTCCGGACTGCAACTTTTGTCGGTTCCGTCCGTCTTGAGGAAGGGTGATGGACCAGCCGACGTTCGAACGCGTGGCCCGGGAGCAGAAAGATCGCGTCTATTCGTACGCGGTGCGGATGCTCCGACAGCCGGCGGAGGCCCAGGACGTGGCCCAGGAGGCGCTAGTGAGGCTGTGGCAGCATCGAGGGCGGATCGACGGGGAGGTCGGGGCCGGATTCTGGCTTCGGCGGACCGCCCACAACCTCTGTATCGACCGAATTCGGCGGCGGCGTGCCAGCCCCGAAAGCGACATCGGCTTGGACGATGTGATCGATGCCGACACCCGGGCGGACCCGGCCCGTCTTGCTGCGTCGGCCGAAGTCTCCGGCTGCATTGAAAAGGCCTTGAGCCAACTCCCGGAGCGCGACCGGGCCGTGTTGCTGCTTCGGGAAGTTCAAGGACTCCCCTACGCTGAGATCGCCCAGATCGTCGATGTCCCCCTGGGCACGCTCAAGGCGCGGTTGCACCGCGCTCGCGAAGCGTTGCGCGACAAGCTGGTGCGCGCGGGGGTCACGCCATGACGCGGCCGAGCGCTTTCAGCTGTGCGGAGGCGTGCGAGGTCGTGCACGCGACGCTCGACCTCGTCCTGGTCGACGCCGAAGCGGTACAGCGGCTGGACGAACATCTGATCGGATGTTCCGAGTGCCGCGACTTCGCCACCGATCTGGCCGCCATTCAACAAGGATTGCGATCCGTCCCCGAACTGCAACTGCCCGAGGAGGTCCTCGAGCGAGTGTGGGAACGGACGACACGATCGCCGCGGACCTTCTCCGGCCGCTGGCTCGCGGCCGCAGCGGCCGTGGTCGTGTTGTCGATTCTAGGTGGCATCTGGACCTTGCAAGAGCCCGTGACCCGCCGACCGTCTGCGGCGGAACTGCAAAGCGCCGCCGCGGATGCGCGGATGGTGCTGCACCTGGCGTCAGGAGCGTTGCGAAAGACCGAAGCCGTCGCCTTCCGCGATGTGCTGGAAGGCGAGATTTCCGCGGCGTTGCGCCGCACACCCGTGCGGTGGGCCCAACCGGCCACCCCCCACACGAGTCCAAAGTGTTTAAACATCAAAAACCCCCCCGGGTATTCGCCCGCGCCCCCG
>JANNRU010000174.1:0-3514 GCA_031401755.1 Acidobacteriota bacterium
AATTGATCCCATTCGGATCCCAGGGGGTGGCGAGGCCGCTGGATGGATCGATTGCGGCAAGCTCCAATCGCGGTTGCCCGCCGATGTGCATGAAGCACCCGCCCACATAGATGGCACTCGCTCCGACCGCCACTTCAGTGACTCGGGTACTATCCGGGTTCGGGTCCCAGGGAGTGACGAGCCCCGTGGTCGCATCCACTGCCGCAATGTTTCTCCGTGCCTGGCCGCCGATGTTCCTGAAGTTTCCGCCTACGTAGACGGTGGTTCCCTTCGCCGCCAGGGCGAGGACCTCCGTCCCGGAGTTGCCATTGCTTCCCGTGGCGCGGGGGTTCCAGTCGGTGGCCCGCCCTGTCGTCACGTCCAGAGCGGCGAGGCAGCTACGATCTAGGCCTCCCATGATGTTGAAAGACCCGCCCACGTAGACCGCGGCGGCACTAACGTTCAAGGCGGTTACCAAACCGGACGCGTTCGGATTCCAGGAGGTGGCGAGCCCTGTTGCGAGATCGATCGCCGCGACGTTGTTTCGCGCCTGACCTCCCATGCTGTCGAACACTCCACCGGCATAGATGGTCGAGCCGCTGATCGCCAGTGTACGAACCGACCGATAATCCGACCTCGTTGTGTTCGGATTCCACGGCGTGGCAAGGCCTGTGGTGGCATCCAGGGCCGCGATGCTGTGCCGCGCCTGGCCGCCTATATCAACAAACGCTCCGCCCACGTACACGGTTGATCCGCGGACTGCAAGGGCAGAAATAAGAGTAAAGCCGCCGCTTTGGACGTTCCACGAGGTGGCGAGCCCGGTGTCGGCGTCCAACGCCGCGATCACGTAGCGCGACTGCCCGCCGATGCTGTCGAAGTAGCCACTCGCGTAGACGGTCGAGTCTCCCAGGGCTAGGGCTACGACTGGTCCGTTCGCGTTCGGATTCCAGGCGGTGGCGAGGCTTGTGACGGCATCCAGAGCGGCGATGTTGTTTCGCGGCTGCCCGCCGATCTGGGTGAAGTTCCCTCCCACGTAAATCGTCGTGCCCTGGATCGCGAGTGCATTAATGTTTCCGTTCGACTTTGGGTCCCAGTCGGTAGCGAGTGTGGTGCGGGAGTCCAGGGCAGCGATTCCACTTCGTTCCTGGCCGCCGATGCTCGTGAACCGACCGCCCACGTAGACCGTACTCCCGCTCACCAGCAAGGCACTCACGGAACTTTGTTCGTCGGTACCCGGATCCCAGGGTGACACGGTGAGGTCAGAGCGTATGTGGGCGAGGTTCTTCCTGGGAAATCTCCCCACGGTGGTGAAGGAACCACCGATGAACCAACCGCCCCTCCCGTCAGGGGCGATTGCACGGACACTCCCCAGCTCTCGAACACCCAGGTCATCATATTCTCGGACACCCCCCAGCACTCTCGGGAATTCACTCAACGGCACGCCGGTCGTTCTGTCCACCGGCACGCCGCCTCCGGAGGCCGGGCCGACCTGCGTGAATTGCCCGCCGATGTAGAGCGAGTTCCCCAGTTTGATCATCTCGTTGACCGGGCCGTTGGTGACGTAGAAATCCTCGCGGACAGTTTCGGCGAGAGCCGGCGAACTGACGCCGGGCGACGACGCGAGCGCTGCGGCCGCGACGAGGATCGATCCAAGGCGCCGGCTCGTTCGTACCGAAACGGATAGGCTGGACACTACGACGCGCCATCTTCTCGTTAGCATCACTTTCCCCCCTCTTTTTTCCACCTCGCTGGGTCCCGGCTTGCGCATCGATACTCTCATTAGCAGTCTGGGGCGCGCAAGTCGCCGGGGAAGCGAGCGATCACTGCGTGCCCTCCCCCGGTCGGGACGGGACCGCGGGTCTCACGGTCGGGAGCGATCGAATCCCCGGGTAACACACGGTAATCGCGAGATGTTCAGCGGTCGTGATCTGCCCCTGGGCCTCAAGCTCCCGTAGTGTGCCGTTGATACAGACACGAGCTCTCCAGGGGGGGAGCTGGGCCGTGGTGGAGCATTCCTCGAGGCGATCAGCAATCGTGCAGCCGTCGTTCAGGAACGTATTCGGCACACTGGAATCGCAGTTGCGGATGACGACGCTCGGGGTCTGGATCGAATCCGGACAGGCGTCGCAGACGTCCCCGTCGGCGTCGCCGTCCGCGTCAGACTGATCGGGGTTCGGCCGGTTGATGCAGTTGTCGCACATGTCACCGACGCCGTCGGCGTCGCCGTCCTGCTGCGCCGGATTCGACATCGAAGGGCAGTTGTCGCACGCATCGCCCACGCCGTCGCGCCCGCTGCTGAAGTTCTCGCAGAACACGATCGCATCGGACTCGAAGGCCGCGGACAGGATATCTGCGTCGAGATCTTGATCGAGGTCCGCCGCGAGCACCTGCACGGCCCCGTCGAGCTCGGTCGAGACGTTTCTGAACGGTCCGAAAGTTCCAGCGCCGTCGAGGTTTTCGTACCAAGCGACCGTGGAGTCGCCCGACGATGCCGACAGGACGTCGAGGTCGCCGTCGCCGTCGAGGTCCGACGCGAAGACGGACTCGGCGTGACGGGCCTCGGTGGAAAGGATCCGCTGGGCTCCGAAACCTCCGCCGCCGTCGAGGTTTTCGTACCAAGCGACCTTGGAGTCACCGGACGACGCGGACAAGACGTCGATGTCGCCGTCGCCGTCGAGATCCCCGGCGAAGACGGCCTTGGTGCCGAATACAAGGTTTGAGATCGTCCTCGCCGCTCCGAACTGGCCCGTGCCGTCGTTCGGCCACCAGGCGACGGTCGTGTCCCCCGCGGAGAGCAGGTCGAGATCGCCGTCTTGGTCAACGTCTGCGGTGACGACATCCGCGACACCGTCAATGTACGTGACGACGCGCTCGGGCCCGAACTGGCCGAAACCGTCGTTTTCGTACCAGGCGATCTTGTAGCCGAGGAGCGACCTGGAGACGACGTCGGTATCGCCGTCGCCGTCGAGATCGGCTGCGACGACCGCTCGAGCGCCGAATGCCTGCGTAGTAATCGTCTGCTCGGTTCCAAACTCGCCCGCGCCGAGATTTTCGTACCAGGCGATCTTGGAGTCGTAGAAGGACGCGGAGAGCACGTCGAAGTCCAGATCGCCGTCGAGGTCCGCAGCGAAAACGGACCACGCGCCGTTGGCGTCCGCGGAAAGAACGCGCGCCGGCCCAAACTCGCGCGCACCGAGATTCTCATGCCAGGCGATCGTGCCGTCATGCAGCGAGGCGGAGAGCACATCGACGTCTCCATCGTCGTCGAGATCCGCGCCGAAGACCGCTGCGGCTCCACCGACAGAGTCGCTGATCACCTGCGGGGCGCCGAAGGGCGAAGCATTCCCGGAGTCCGAATCCCCCTGATCGGCGTTGGCCGCCTGGGCACAGTTATCGCAGTCGTCACCGACCCCATCACCGTCGGCGTCCGCTTGGTCGGAATTCGCGACCCCGCGACAATTGTCGCTGCTGCTGTCGCAAATCGTGTCGTCGTCGTCGTCGTTCAACGGGTCCTGGAAACAGACGTCACAGGGAT
>JANNRU010000175.1:0-2116 GCA_031401755.1 Acidobacteriota bacterium
GAAGCCAGGTTCGGCACCTCGACCCACGGCAGGATCAGGAACCGGGTGTTGTTGACGATGAAGCGCAGGTTGCGCGCGCGCTCCTCGTCGCTCCAGCCAATCCAGCGGTCGCGCGCTTCGACGCGCCAGGCGGCGCCCCCAAAAGCGAGACATGCGATCGGCTGCCGATCGAACTCGACGAAGTACTTGATGTGGGGTCCGAGCGGCACCCCGAAGCCCAGCTCGTGATAGCGCTCGACATACTCGTTCCACAACTGCTCGCGGCGTGGATCGCCGGCCCCGGTGACGATCGAGAAGCTGGTGGTGTCGATGTCGCTGGCGCTGAATGCCCGAGCACTGTGCGGGGCTGTCGCGCCAGTCAGGACGATGGGCTGCCTTCGGACTGCGGGGCGGCGAGGAGCCGGCAGGCGCAGGATGCCGCGGTTGTGCAGCCGAGCGAGCACGTCGCGGCACGATCGATCCTTCAACCGGCCGTTCGGTTGACGCCAGTCGAGGGCTTCGCAGACGCGCTTGGAGAGCGCGAAGCGATGCTCGTCGGCAAACGCCGCGACGATCGCCTGAATCGTCGACAGCTCATCTGACGAGAAATTGCGGCCGCGCAGCGTGATGGAGTCGGATCGTTGCTCGGGCGTGGAGCCACCTGCGGAGTATGCTGATTCTCGAATCGAAACCTCCATGCAGTTGCAGTGGATCGAGCCGACTCGACCGTAGCGAAAAGCACGTAGTGGCATCAGCGGGTGCTGAAGAATTCCTTCCCACCTTCCCACCCGCTGAGCTGGAGCAGAGGGAATGTGTGTTGGGCTGTTCATGATCCAGCCTCTGGCTGGCGACGCGCCGACACCCACCGCGCCAACGAGATCGCCGCGGCGGGAGCCAACCTGACTTCGCGACCGTCACGCCGCCGCCACGGCGCTCGGGGATGCAGTGAAGTCCAGGCGATCGGTACAATCCGCAGCTCACCGTCGTCGCGCTCGACCCAGACCGCGTCGCGACCATAGCCGCGCAGGACATGCACGGACTGACCGAACCAGGGATGCACCGCCAGGGTGATCGTGACGGTGCCAGAAGGCGTGCGAGTGCGCCTACTCGCAGTCTGTCCATCCGTTCTCGAAGCGCTGCACGAACGACACCGCTCCGGGGGTAGGAAATGCAAACTGCGGTCCCGGGCCACCCGGACCGCTCCCGCCATCCTCCTGCCTGCACACGCTCCCGTCCAGCCGGTCGCGCGAGTCCGTTCCAGCCCCGTTCCCGCCAGTTTCGCGCCCGAAGAACACACCGCTCCCCCGCCCCGACCTGCCCGAGGTCACGGCACCTTTGCCACCCTCACTCCGCGGTGCCGTCGCCGACGTCGCCGACCCCTTCCACCGCCGGCGGTGCCCGGCACAAAGCCTGCTCCGGAGCCGCCGCCGACAGCCCCATCGCCCCCAGCACCCGCGCGATCGATGCCGGATCATGGATCGCAGCCAGCACGCGACGGATTCCAGAGCACTTGGGGCAAACCAAAACCTCGATCCCGAACGCCCGTTCCAGCAGCTGAGCCCACGAGTAGCGCCGCCGACCACCTCGTCGCTTGCCACCACTGTGTGGAACCCGCAGACGCGCGCGCAACCGGCGCTCCGCCTGCTGACGACGGAACGCGGCGGCGGCGACCTTCTCGACCGCCTTGGCGACCGCGGCAGCAGCCGCGTCATGCCCCGCTGGGCCACAGCCCGCACCGTGCCGGCAGCCGCCAGCTTCGCATTCCTCCTCCACTCGACGAGGCACCACCCGCGAGCGCAACCCCGACGCCGGCGCCAACACACCGTGATACGTCACCAGGTGCTTCCGCGGCTTCGGAACCAGCGCGCACAGGCGCTCCATCAGCAGCGCCTTCGTCATCACCAACGCCGTCGTGCCATCGCGCCAACGCTTCTTCAGCGAATACCCGATCCGGCCATCGCTCAACTCCACCAGCCGCGACTCCGCAACCGCCGGCCGCGCTGCGTAGCGGCACAACTTCTCCAGTCGCTCGCGATCCCGTGCTGACACCCAAGCGCCGGCGTGCAGCGAGAACCCGTCCATCGCCGCGCACAGCGGACCCTTCACCAGCGGCTCCCAGCGACCATCGCGGCCGATC
>JANNRU010000176.1:0-3568 GCA_031401755.1 Acidobacteriota bacterium
CCCGACTCGCCGAGGTCCGAGGGCTCCGCGCGAACTTCTCGGTGCCCGCGGTTGTTCACCCGCGATCCGGCGGCGAAGCGATTCTTGCGAGCCCGGTCCCGGGCCGGGTCGACTCGGCCGCGGTCGTGCCCGTGCCGGGCACGCGGGTGACGGCCGGCGCAGTCCTCGCGAGGATCGTCCCGCGATCGGACGATCTCCGCGACGCGGCAGCACTTCGCGCGGTGCTGGTCGAAGCGGAGCAGGGCCACGGCCTGGCCGTCCGCGAGCACGAGCGGGTCAACCGTCTCGTCGCGGCCCGCGCGCTGCCTGCCCGTCGGCTCGACGAAGCCCAAGCCGCTCTGACGGGGTCTTCGGCCCGGCTGGATGCCGCGCGCGGGCGGTGGGGCCGGTTCGAGGCGCTGAGCGAATCGGGAGACGGGGACTCCGGCGAGGGGGCATTCAAGGTGCGCGCACCGTTCGACGGTGTCGTGGCCGAGGTCCGCTTCGTCCCGGGCGCGAACGTGGAGGAGAACGAGGTTCTGGTGCGGCTCGTCGACCCCGATCGCGTCCACATCGTCGGGGCGGTGCCCGAATCGAACCTGGCCGACTTGCGCGCGGTGAACGTCGGCGAGTTGCTCCTCGACGGCGAATCCCCGGTCGCGCTTTCCCGGCCGCTCTCGGTCGGTCGTGTCGTCGAGCCGGTCGCGAGAACGACGGAGGTGCGCTTCGCCTTCGACAACGACGCGGCGCGGCTTCAGATCGGTCAGAGCGTGGGGCTCCGCCTGTTCGTCGGGGGTGAAGTGTCCGGCACCTCGATCCCGGAATCCGCGATCGTCGACGACGCCGGCCGACCGGTCGTGTTCGTGCAAACAGGCGGCGAGTCGTTCGAGCGACGCCCGGTGCGGCTCGGCACCCGCGCTGGGGGCTGGGTCCACGTTGTGGCGGGCGTCGCTCCGGGCGATCGGGTCGTGCACCGCGGCGCGTATCTCGTGCGCCTCGCCGCCATATCGACCCAGATTCCGGCCCACGGCCATGCGCACTGAGAGGCGACCATGATCGACGCACTGATTCGCTGGTCGCTGCACAACAAGTTGATCGTCCTGACGCTCGCCGCGATGCTGCTGGCGTGGGGCGGCTGGCAAGCCGTCCGGCTTCCCGTCGATGTCCTGCCCGATCTGACGGCCCCGACCGTCACGATCCTTGCCGAGGGCGGCGGAATCGCCCCCGAGGAGATGGAGTCGCTGGTCACGTTCCCGATCGAGGCGGCGCTGAACGGCGCGGCCGGAGTGCGGCGCGTCCGCTCCGTGACCGCGGTCGGTGCGGCCATCGTCTGGGTCGAGTTCGACTGGGGTGAGGACATCTACCGCGCGCGGCAGACGGTCAACGAGAAATTGAGTCTCGTCGCAGGATCGCTGCCCGACACCGTCGAGCCGCCGGTGCTCGCCCCGATCTCCTCGATCATGGGCGAGATCTTGTTCCTGGCGCTGGAGTCCGATCGGCACTCGATGCTCGACGTGCGAACCACGGCCGACACGGTTTTCCGTCGGCGGCTCCTGTCCGTGGCCGGCGTGTCCCAGGTGACCACCATCGGCGGGGCCGAGCGGCAGTACCAGGTGCTGGTCTCGCCCGATCGTCTGGACTTCTACCGGATCACGCTGGGCGAGGTCGAGCGCGCGCTCGAAGGCGCCAACCGAAACACGTCGGCCGGCTTTCGCGTCTCGGGCGGCCAGGAGTACCTGATCCTCGGCATCGGCCGACCCGAGAGCCTGGACGAAATCGGCGAGTCGGTCGTTGTCGCCCGGGCCGGACGGCCGGTGCTGGTGCGCGATCTTGGCGAGGTGACGATCGGTCCCGCGCTGCGACGTGGGGAAGGCTCCTACAACGGTGAGAACGCCGTCGTGATCGGAATCCAGAAGCAGCCGGGCGCCAACACGCTGGATCTCACCCGTCGCCTCGATAAGGTGCTCGACGAACTGCAGGCGTCGCTTCCGGACGGGATGACCGTCCGGCGGGACATCTTTCGGCAGGCCGACTTCATCGAGACCGCGATCGACAACCTCATCCGCGCGCTGCGCGACGGCGGCATCCTGGTCGTCGTGATCGTGTTCCTGTTTCTCGCCAATGTGCGGGCGGCGTCGATCACGCTCATCGCGATGCCGCTGTCGCTCCTGACGGCGGTTCTGGCGATGAAATGGACCGGTGCTTCGATCAACAGCATGACGCTCGGTGGGATGGCGATCGCCGTTGGCGCGATCGTCGACGACGCGATCATCGACGTCGAGAACGTCTTCCGCCGGTTGCGCGAAAACTACCTGCGTCCCGAGGGCGAGAGATCGCCCGTCCTCGAGGTCGTCTACCGCGGCAGCAGCGAGATCCGCGGGTCGATCGTCTTCGCGACCCTCGTCATCGGCCTCGTCTTCGTGCCGCTGTTCTTTCTGCACGGGGTCGAGGGCCGGCTGCTGCGGCCTCTTGGTTTTGCGTACCTCGTGGCGCTGTTCGCCTCACTGCTCGTGGCGTTGACCGTCACGCCCGTACTGTGCGCCCTGCTCCTGCCGGAGTCGAGAGCGGTCCGCTCGGGCCACGAGCCGCGCTGGATCACCGGGCTCAAGCGCGTCTACGAGCGTCAGCTCGAGTGGTGTCTTGGTTACGGGCGTTCGATCCTCGTCGGAGCCGCGTTGCTGCTGCTGGCCGCGTTCGCCTCGTTTTTCTGGATGGGACGGGCGTTCCTCCCGGAGTTCAACGAGGGGACGCTGACCATCAGCGCGGTGACGCTGCCCGGCACGAGTCTCGAGGAGTCGGACAAGCTCGGAGCGGCGGTGGAGCGGCTGCTGCGCGAAATCCCCGAGGTGATCGCGACGGCCCGGAGAACGGGGCGCGCTGAGCTGGACGAGCACCTCCAAGGTGTCGAGTCCGCCGAGATCGACGTCAACCTGAAAATGGCGGAGCGCCCGAAGGACGAGCTTCTCGAGGAGATTCGCGCGCGGTTGTCCCTGGTGCCGGGGACGAACGTCACCGTGGGCCAGCCGATCTCGCATCGCATCGACCACATGCTCTCGGGGACGAGGGCCAATATCGCGGTCAAGATCTTCGGGCCGGATCTCCCGGTGCTCCGCGATCTGGCCCGCGGCGTGGAAGCCGCGGCACGGAACGTGCCCGGGGCGGTCGACGTCGCGGTCGAAGCACAGGCGGACATTCCGACCGTGCGGGTGCATTTCGACCGGCAGGCGCTGGCGCGGTACGGCCAGCCGGCCGGCAGAGCGGCGGAGGCGATGCGCACCGCGTTCGTCGGCCGGGAGGTCGGACAGGTGTTCGAGGGCCAAGTCGCCTTTCCGCTGGTCGTGCGGTATCCGGCCGAGGTGCAAAGCGATCTCGACTCGATCCGCCAAACCCGGATCGACACCCCGTCCGGAGCGCGGGTGCCGCTCCAGGCCGTCGCGTCAATCCGAGAGGATCGCGGTCCGAACTTCATCAGCCGGGAAGGCGGTCAGCGAAAAATCGTGGTCTCCGCCAACGTCGCGGGTCGCGATTTGCGTTCCGTGGTGGACGGGATCCGGGAGGCCGTCGCCGCGTCGGTGGACCTCCCGTCGGG
>JANNRU010000177.1:0-3474 GCA_031401755.1 Acidobacteriota bacterium
CGCGCGGCGCTCGTCCCGCGGCCGCGGCGCGCGCGGACGGCGATAGACCCCCGCGACCTTGACCAAGCCGAGGGCCGCGATGTCGCGGCTGACCGACGATTGCGTCACCTCCCACCCGGCGCCGCCGAGTACTTCGGCCAACCGCTCCTGGGTCGCGATGTCGTTTGCGGTCACGAGTTCCAGGATCTTCTTCAGGCGCGCGGCGCGGTCGCGACTCACGATTCCGTCCCCGCGAGACGCTCCAGCGCACGCGCGAAGCGCCGGCGTTCGGATGCGGCCCAGCGCCGCGTCGCTCGCGCGCGGCGGTTCAGCGCGACGAGTCCCAGGTTGCCCAATCCGCCGGTTCCGCGCCGACGCGCGAGGATCTCGCGATCCGAGGGAATCGACGGCAGGACACCCGCCAGCAGCTCGGCCGCCACCGCGCGATAGGCCTCGCGAAACGGCTCGCCGGCCTCGGCGCGCCCCAGGGCGACGTCGGTGGCGACAAGATCGGGGCCGATCGCGGCGCGGGCCCGTTCGCGATCGACCTGCAAGCGTCCGATGGCCAGCGTCGCTGCGCCGAGGATCGTGCGGGCGCGCTCGAGCCCGCCCATCAGCGGTTCTTTCAACGCTTGGAAGTCCCGATGGTAGCCACTGGTCAGCTTGCTCTTGAGGCGCAGCACCGCATCGAGGTCGGATTCCAGCCGCGCCGCGCGGGCCCGCGTCAACTCGAGTAGGTCGGGATTGCGCTTGTGCGGCATGAGGCTCGAGCCCGTCGCCAGCTCCGGGGGCAGGACGAGCCAGCCGTACTCATCCGACGAAAACAGAATCGCGTCGGAAGCGAGCTTGGCCGCATCGTGCGCCAGCTCGCAGCACCAGAAAAGCACGGCGGCCTCCAGGCGGCCGCGCCCGCCCTGCACGCCGGTGACGCACGGATCGACCGCGGCGAAACCGAGCGCGTGCGCCGCCATTTCGCGTTGATAGTCGAGCGGCGCGCCGTAGCCCGCGGCCGTGCCCAGCGGTGAGCGATCCAGGCGCCGCCAGATCTCGGGCAGCGCCTCGAGCGTGTCGAGAACGCCGTCGGCGAAGCCGGCGCTCCAGGCCCCGGCCGACGACGGCATCGCCCGGCGCGTGTGCGTGTAGCCCGGCCAGAGCAGGTCGCGATGGCGCGCGGCAAAGGCGAGCAGCGCTTCGGCGAACGCCGCCGCGTCCTCGTGCAGCGCGAGCAGTTTCGACTTGAGGAACAGCCGCAGATCACAGACAACTTGATCATTCCTCGACCGGCCGGTGTGCAGTCGTCCCGCCGCGGCCCCGACCCGCGTGCCGAGCCACAGCTCGACCGCGGTGTGGGCGTCTTCGTGTTCCCGGCCCAGCGCAAGCGCACCGCGGTCGACCTCGCGCAGGATCGCGCGCAGAGCCCCGCGCAGCGTCGCTCGATCCTTCGGAGCGATCAGCTTCGACGCGGCGAGGGCGTCGAGGTGGCCGAGGCTCCCCAGCACGTCCCAGCGCAGGAGCTGGGCATCCTGTTCGCGATCGACGCCAGCCGTGTACTCGAAAACCGCGGGATCCAGCGATTCGCCTTTGCCCCAGAGCGTGGTCGGTCGGGTCCCACTCTTTCGGACGCGGCGCGTCATGCGAGGTACTCTCGAGCCAGGTCCGCGTAGAACGCGCGAGCGGCCACGACCTCGTCGATGGCCACCGACTCGTCGATCGTGTGCGACAGGGCGCTGGTTCCCGGTCCGCACTTGACCGCGTCGCGGTCGCCGAAGAAGACCCAGTCCGAGCAGGTCGGGCTGCCGTAGCTGCGCGCCCCGGCCCGAACGCGCAAGGCGGCGGCGACGATCCTTGAATCCGCCGGCGACTCGCAGGGCACCAACCGATCAGAGACAACGACCGTTTTGGACTCGACCGCATCGCGCAGGCGCTGGACCAACTCGGTGTGCGTCCAGCAGGGCGTGCTGCGAATGTCGAGCAGCGCTCGGGCACGGGGCGGGGTGACGTTGCGGCCGATCCCGGCCTCGAGCATCGTCGGTGACGCGGTCGGATCGCCAAGAAGCGAATGAGTGCGGCCGGCGAACAGACCGTCGAGCCGACACAGGTCGCGGGCCAGTCGAACGATCGCGTTCGGCGCGCCGTCGGCGTTCCCGGCGTGGCGCTGCTCGCCCTCGGCGATCAAATCGACCATCAACAGCCCGCGCTGGGCCACCGCAAGATCGAGATTCGTCGGCTCGCCGATCACCGCGGCGTCGATCCCACCCGCGGCCGCGACCGCAGCGCTCATCGTCGAATCCCGCGTCTCCTCGCCGTAGCCGAGGAGCACGAGCAAGCGCCCGCGCGCGGGCCCGCCTTCAGCCGCAAGATCGCGCGCGGCACAGAGCATCGCCGCAACCGACGCCTTGGCGTCGCCCGATCCGCGGCCGTGGAGGCGTCCGTTCTCGATCGCCGCGTCGTAGGGGTCGCGCGTCCACCCTTCGCCCGGTGGAACCGTATCCAGGTGCGACACGAATGCAAGCGTCAGACCGGGATGACGCCCGCGGATCTCGACGCGTACGCCGGTCTCGTCGCAGAGCGCGTCCAACTCCCAGCGCCGACAGTGTCCGGCGACGTGGGCGCCCAGCGCCGATTCGGCGCCGCTCACCGACGGAAAGGCGACCAGGTCTCGCAAGAGTTCGACTTCAGCGGGCCAGTTCAGCATCGACGTACGTCGCCTTTTCCTTGCGCGCCACGATCATCGTCCCGATGCCGGCGCCGGTGAAGACCTCGAGCAGCAGTGAGTCGGCCGCGCGGCCGTCGATGATGTGCGTGCGCTCCACGCCGCCGGCCGCAGCGCGCAGGCAGGCTTCGACTTTTGGGCGCATTCCGCCGGCGACGATTCCGCCATCGATCAGCTCGCGAAGATCGTCAGGATCGGCAAAGGTCACCAGCGTCGTCGGATCGTCGCGGTCGCGCAGGACCCCGGCCGCACCGGTCAGGAAGATCAGCTTCATCGCCGAGAGTGCGACGGCCAAAACCTCGGCGACAGTATCGGCATTGACGTTGAAGACTTGACCCGCATCCCCGCCCGCTAGACTCGCCACGACCGGCACGAATCGTGATTCGAGCAACGTGGTCAGGATGCGCGGGTTTACTTGGCCCACGTCACCGACGTGGCCGTAGTCCACTTGACGCATCGATCCGTTGTCGTCGCGCACCTGGACCGGCGGCCGGCGCGAGGCGGTGATCAGTTCGCCGTCGACACCGGTCAGTCCGACCGGATGCACGCCATGCACTCGCAGCGCGGCGACGAGATCGGTGTTGAGCTGTCCGCCGTAGACCATTTTGGCGATCTCGAGTTGCGTGGCGTCGGTCACCCGCCGCCCGGCGACGATCGTTGGCTCGACGCCGAGACGACGGGCGAGTGCGGTCGCCTGCGGGCCGCCTCCATGGACGACCACGATCCGGATCGACAGGCTGGCCAAGAGCGCGATCTGTGTGGCGACCTGATCGACCAGCTTC
>JANNRU010000178.1:0-3104 GCA_031401755.1 Acidobacteriota bacterium
GCCAGCTGGAGTGCTGCTTCCCAGGAAAATCCCCGTTGGCCGGGAGGCTACGCATGCCTACCGGAAGGACACGGTGGTTCCAATCAGCGACGACGTCCTTGATCTTGCAGCCTCGATTCGGGCCACAAACCGGTCTTTCAGAACTCCAGACTCCGTCCACTTGGCTGGTGCTCAAGTGGCACAGGTTGACTTCTTCCTCACGGCCGATCGCCGTCTCAAGGCGTATCGCGGCGTCAAGGTCGCGAACGTCCTTCGCGAATCTCCGGACCGTTTCATCCGGTAGCCCTCGCGAGATCCAGGGCGATTCCGAGAGGGTTCAACTGTATTCCTCCATCGGAATCCGCGCACTCCATGTCGCTCGACTTGCGCCCCGACTCGTTGACACGTCGGAGACGACCGGGCCGGCGGTGAATGGGCGCCCCGCTTCGACGGCGGCACGTGATTCAGACTACCGCGTGGTCCAATTGACGAGGACCTGGATGGGCGACGAGTCCTCCGCGCGCGACGAGAGCGGCAGCCTTAGCAGGAAGCGATCGCCGAGCACCGCGACCTGATCCAGAGCGTTCGACGGCGTCAGGCCCGTGGCAAAGAGCGGCTTCGGTTCGCCCGCGCGGCGCGGATCGCCTTCCGGGATCGACACCGCCATCAGCCGCCCGTCGGGATCCAGGAAGAACAACTCGTTGCCATCACTCGACCACCGCGGCTGCACGCCGCCGGCCTGCGAGATCTGCCACTTTTCACCGGTGGGCGGAAACGGAATCACCCAGACTTGATCGGAGCCGCTCTGGTTGGAGCCATACGCCACCCATTTCTCGGTCCTGGAAAACCGAGCTTCGTCCGACAGTGTCACGTTGGGCACGAGGATCACGGGCGTAGCACCCGGGGTCAGGAGATCGAGGGCCTGGGCCTCGTAGAAGCCGAGCCGCTGGCGCCCGAGCGTGAGGAACCTTCCGTCGCGTGTGAAATGATCCGGGTACGACTCGGCCGTGACTAACACGCGCTCGTCGCCACCGTTGGCGGCCCGCATCACGAGGCTGTCGGCGTGGCGATAAGCGATCTGCCGGCCGTCGGGCGCCCACGTCGGGTCATCGAAGTTGTCTTCGTCGAGTGGCGTAATCGGCGTTGTGACGCCGCGTTCGACCTCAATCAGCGCGAGCGAGTTCACGCCCGTCTTAGGATCGCGGCGGCTGGCCGCGATGCGGCGGCCGTCAGGCGAGACATCGAAGTTGGTATAGCTGTCGGGCGCCCCGACGGTGCCCATCTTTCGTCCGGTGCGGTCCACCCAGGTGAACTGAACCTCGCTTTGCGGCGCCGTCCTGAACACCAGCACACCGGTCGAAGAGGCACTCGCGGCGATCTCGCCGGATCGCCAGTTCTGCGACACCGATGCCGCGATCTGCCGCCGCTCCCCGCTGAGCGCCAGGCTGCGGCTGTCGAAGGGCTGCGCGTAGAGGGCGCCGCTCATCCCGAACAGCAGGTGGCCGTCGGCGTACAGAGCACCCACCGCCCCCGCCAGCACCGTGCCGAGTTCACGGCCATCCAGGGCTGCGGCCCGCGTTTCCAGCGTGCTCTCCGAACCGTTGTTGCGGAGCGTCGTATAGAGGAAACGGTCGCCCCCGGGCAGGAACGATGGCCACCCACGCCAGATTTCCCGCGCGAGATCCGTTTTCATCACCAGCTTCGGCGCGCCGCCTTCCGCGGGCACTTGGAACACGCCGGCAGCGGTCGACACGAGCAGCACTCCGCTTGGCCCCCATGCAGCACCAGTAGCGCGTCCGGGGAACTGGGCCAACGCGCGCGGGGCTCCGTCCGGCACCTCTCGAACTATCAGCGTCGTGTCGACGAAGTACCCGAAGGACTTGCTGTCGGGCGACCAGAGAAACGGGCGGGACGCCGAGCTCGTCTCCGACATCGGAGCGAAGCCGAGCGAGTCGAGCCGCCGGAGCGAAACCCCGGTGTTGCCCGCGGCGCTGGTGGGAGCGGCGGCTCCCGTGTAGGCAATGGTGCGTCCGTCGGGAGAGACCGATACGGCATCAAAGGGTGCGGTATTCGCCGACAGCGAGAACAGCGCAGGCGGTGCTACTGCTGCAGGCGGCGGCACAGTGAATCGTCCGGCCGCAAAGCTCCCCGCGACCAACACTGCCGCCACGCCTGACGCGATGAGGATCATCCGTAACTCACTCCGGCCCGAACCCGAACCTGTCCGTTCCGCGTTGCCAGAGGCACCGCCCGTCCCCGCCGAGAGCGCCTCCAAAGCGAACGACAGATCGCGCGCCGACTGAAAGCGCTCATCGGGCGCCTTTTCGAGGCAGCGCCTTACGATGTGCTCGATCGCAGGGCCAGCACTGCTGCTGATCCGCGGAAGGTCGGGCGGTTCCGCGGTGAGGATCGCGCTGAGTGTATCGGCGGGCGTGTCGCGCTTGAACGCAGCATGGCCGGTCAAGATCTCGTACAACAAGGCGCCAAGCGCGAAGACGTCGGTCCGGGCGTCGGTCCCAGCACCCCGGACTTGCTCCGGCGCCATATAGCCGATCGTCCCGATCATCGCACCTGGCGAGGTCTTTGGCTTCTCGCGCGTCTCGCCGTCGTCCGCGGGCGTCACCGGGGCCGCGGCCATGCGCGCGATCCCGAAATCGAGGACCTTGATCCGCCCGTCGGTCGTGACAAACACGTTTTCCGGCTTCAAGTCACGATGGACGATGCCGCGGCTGTGCGCCGCTGCGATCGCCTCTGCGACCGCCCGCACGCACTCGAGCGCCTTCCGCGGCGGTAATGGGCCGGCCTTCAGCCGCTCGCGGAGCGTCGTCCCTTCGAGCAGCTCGGTCACGGCGTACACGGTGTCGCCCTCGCGGCCCACGTCGTAGAGCGCGATGATGTTTGGATGCGAGAGGGCGGCTATGGCTTGTCCTTCGCGCTCGAATCGCGCGAGGGCCTGTGGATCGGTCGATAGTTCGGCGTTCAGGAACTTGATGGCGACGTCACGCCCGAGCCGCGTATCCCGCGCGCGATAGACCTCACCCATACCGCCGCGGCCGATCGAATCGATGAGCTCGTAGGGTCCGAGCCGGGCTCCTGGCCGGGGATGCACTCGGGCAGTATAGGGG
>JANNRU010000179.1:0-14905 GCA_031401755.1 Acidobacteriota bacterium
TCGGTGTGCGCGTGACCCGCGAGCCCGGAGGGACGACGCTCGGGTCGTCGCTTCGCACGCTCCTGCTGCAAGTTCGTAACCCCCCGATCGTTTCCACAGCCGAGCTCCTGCTCTACGCGGCGGATCGGGCGCAGCACATCGAGGAGGTCATCGAGCCGGCGCTCGGGGCGGGCCTCGCGGTGCTCTGCGATCGCTACATCGATGCCACGTTGGCCTACCAAGGCTTCGGTCGTGGGCTCGGAATCGAGCGCATTCTCGCGCTCCATCGCGAGCCGCCGCTGAGTCGTCGCCCGCGACGCACGCTATTGCTCGACATCCCCGTCGGTGAGGCGCTCGAGCGAGCGCGGCAGCGCAATTTCGCCCATCGGGGCGGAACGGATGAGGGACGCTTCGAAGCCGAAACCGACCTGTTTCACGAGCGCGTCCGGCAAGGCTATTTGAAACTCGCGGCCCTCGAACCACTGCGCATTCGGGTGATCGACGCCCGCGGCAGCGAGGAGGCCGTCGCCCGTCGAATCTACTCAGCGGTGGCCGATCTGTTCCCCACAGCGGGGATTCGATGACCCAGCCGCACGGATTCGGGAAGCTGATCGGCCATCAGCGCGCGGTACGCCTGCTGCGGTCGCTGATCGCCAACGATCGCCTTCCGCAGACGCTGTTGCTCCATGGTCCCCCGGGCGTCGGAAAGACGGCTCTGGCCGAGGCCCTCGTCGCTGCGCTGCTTTGCCCGCGTGCTGCTGAGGACCCCTGCGGGACGTGCGAGGACTGCCGCCTGCTCAGCCACGGATCCCATCCCGATTCCATCGTGATCTCACGACTGCCCAAGAAGGACGACGATCGCGACGCGCCAGCGGACGAGGAGCCGGGGGACGATGTGGACGACGGCGACCGTACACTCAAGAAATCGATCGAGATCAAGCAGATTCGAGATTTCATCCGGACCGTTGCGCTGGCCCCGCGCCGGTCCGCTTGGCGCGTGACGCGAATCGAGCCCGCAGAACGCATGGTCTTCGAAGCTCAGAACGCGCTACTCAAGACCATCGAGGAGCCTCCACGAGCGAACGTCGTGATCTTGGTCAGCGCCTCGCCGAACCGCCTCTTGTCTACGGTACGATCCAGGTGCTTCGCGATCGGCCTTGCGCCACTGGTCACCGCCGACCTCGCCCAGCAACTGGTCGATCGCGGATTTTCATCCGACGAAGCGAGGCAACGGGCCGCACTCGGCGAGGGCTGTCCCGGTCGAGCACTGAGTTTGGAGATCGAGGCCTCACTGGCGCGTCGCGATGCGGCGCTGGCCGCGATCACGGCGGTCGCTCGCCGCGTGCCCGCCGAGATCGCCCGCATTCCCGCGCGCGGCCAGGAGGTCAAGAAGTGGTCCGTCGATGAATTCGCCGACTGGCTGGACCTCGTTTCGACCCTGCTTCGTGACGCGGGCCGCCTAGCCGTGGGCTGCGACGCCGCGTCACTGATCCATGCCGATCTCGGTCCGGCATTGCGGCCGCTGTCCGATGCGCTTGGTGCCACGAGGGCGGCGGCACTCGTCGCTGCGATCGAACGGTTGCGCGTCGAGCAGAGGGTCAACGCCAATCGCCCGTTGGCCACGGAGAGTTTGCTCGCCGCAATTGCCGGCATCGGTGTCCGTCACAGCTGACGGCAACCTGCGCTCGCGGGCCATCCGGGTCGAATCGGAGTATCTTTCGGCCTCGAGCAGAGGGTTCACGGATGATTTTCGCTGCCAATACTCGGATCTGGGTAGCGGGGCACCGCGGAATGGTCGGCTCGGCCATTGTGCGCCGGCTCCGGGCCGAGGGCACGGGCGAGCTGATCCTGCTCGATCGGCACCAGCTCGATCTGACACGGCAAGAGGAAGTGGAGCGCTTCGTTCGCACGGAGCGACCCGAGGTGGTCTTTCTCGCGGCTGCCCACGTCGGCGGAATCCTGGCCAACAGCACGCGGCCGGCCGATTTCATTCGTGACAACTTGCTGATCCAGACACTCGTCATCGACGCGGCGTGGCGGCACTCCGTCAAGAAGCTGGTTTTCTTGGGCTCGTCCTGCATTTATCCCAAGCAGGCTACGCAGCCAATCCAGGAGTCGGCGTTGCTCGGCGGTCCGCTCGAGCCGACGAACGAAGCCTACGCCGTGGCCAAAATCGCTGGAATCGCCATGGCCCAGGCCTTCCGTCGGCAGCATGGACTCGACGCGATCAGTCTAATGCCTTGCAATCTCTACGGGCCGGGTGACAGCTTCGATCTTCACGATTCGCACGTCGTGCCCGCGCTGATTCGAAAGTTCCACGAAGCGCGAGTCGCCGAAAACGCAGCGGTCGTCGTTTGGGGAAGTGGCAGCCCTCGAAGAGAGTTCCTCCACGTGGACGATCTCGCCGACGCCGCGGTCTTCCTCGCCCAGCGTTACTCCGGGGAGCAAATCGTTAACGTGGGTGCCGGAGAGGACCTGACGATCCTCGATCTTGCGCAGCGGATCGCCGAAATCGTCGGATTTCGCGGAGAGGTCGTCCTCGATCCGTCCAAGCCCGATGGTACTCCGCGCAAACTGCTCGACGTCTCAAAGCTCTCGGCCCTCGGTTGGACCGCGCGCACCCCGCTCGACCAAGGCCTACGGCAAGCCTATCGCTGGTTCGTGGAGAATATCGCCGACGCACCCGGCCGATGCTAACGCGCAGGCGCTCGCAGAAACGTCGCGACCAGTTCGACGTGAGCGGTCTGCGGGAACAGATCGATCGGCTGGACGCTGGCCAACCGCAGCCCTCCATCGACGAGCCAACGCGCATCGCGGGCCATCGTCGGCGGATCGCAGGAAATAACGACGATTTGTCCGCCAGTCGACCGCGCGAGCGCCTCGGCGACCTCGCGACCGAGACCGGTGCGGGGGGGGTTGGCCAGCACGAGATCGGCATTCGCCAAGCTCTCCGGTCGGGCGCGAAGGAACCTCCCGACCTCGGCGTGCTGATAGCTCACGGCTTGGCCCAGCCCGTGTGCACGAGCGGCGGCGGCCCCTTCCCGAACGGCATCACGGTCGGCATCGACGACCACGGCCCGGGCCCCGGCGCGCGCGGCCGCCAGCGAATAGAGACCGACTCCGCCGTAGAGATCGAGGATCCGGCGGCCCCCAGCTCCGCCGCTGGCCTGGCTTACGACTTGAATCAGCGCATCGGTCATTCCAGAGTGAACCTGGAGGAACGAGGCCGCGGGCAGTCGGAAATCGAATCCGACGAATCGTTCGGCGATCCAATCTCGGCCTAGAAGCGGGAGTGCCCGGACGCCTCCTCGCCGCCCTGGACGCCCGACGAGGCGCACGACACCGACGACGGCCGGGCTCGACGCCATCAGGGCCGCGGCCAGGTCGGTCGCGTGGGGAAACGGTGCCGTCTCCTCGCGGAGCGCGACGAGCCGTTCACCGGTCGCGTTCGCGACCCGGAGAATCAATCGCCATCGGCGCGGTGAACCGGGCTCGGCCACGGTGTCGTGGCGCCTGGGATCGGCGAAGAATGCCCGAATCGTTGCCAACAATTCGTTCGCTTCCTCGCTCTGAATGCAACAGCGGTCGATCTCGACCAGTTCGTTTCCCGACTCGCCCCCCATGAATCCGATTCGCGGCGCAGTTCCGGTCCCGTCGAACGTGAACTCGGCTCGATTGCGATAGCCGACTCTCTGGGCGCCAGCGAGCATCGGAGCGACAGGCGGATCGGCGAATCGCCCGACGCGAACCAACGCCTCGTGGATGATCTTCCATTTCCAATACTGCTGGGCACTATCCTGCAAGGCCATCCAAGGACATCCGCCACAGCTGCCCGCCAGCGGACATTCCGGAAACCGACGGAGCGCCGAATCGGCGATCCGTTCCACGACTTGCCCCTCGATCCAGCGTTTTCCACCACCCCGTCGCTCCGCGCGGACCAGGTCCCCAGGGAACGTCCGCGGCAGGAACCACACCTGTCCGTCGGATCGGGCAACGCCGCGTCCCCCCGCGGAGAGCGCGACGACTTCCAAGACTCGCGATCCATCGCTCATCACGACTACACTCCGATTGCGCTCGCGCCCCACCCCCAGATACTGGGGTCTTGGATCCGGACCCTACGACATCTGGCATCAGGGACTTGACATGTTAAACCGAACCGGGGTATCGTTCCGCTGCCGCCCCAGCCGGGTCTCTGGAAATTTGGAAACGAAGACGGGTTTTGCGGGCGAGACTTGGGGGAATGCCTGATCGCCACTCGGACGCTGTTCGCTCTCTCCGACGGGACGCGGCCCGACCTCAACAACATCGAGGTCGCCCGCGGGCGGCCTTGCCTACCAGACAACCGACTCGACCTTCGGGTAGACGTCGGCACCACGCTCGTCCCACCGTTGGAGTCTTGACCCGTGCCAGGGAAGTGTCTCTTCGGGGAGAGCGCAGAGCGTCTGGGTCAATATACCAGGGATCCGCTACCACGGGCCGTTCCTGAAATCGTCTGGGAATTCTGACCGGTCCTTCCGCTTCCTTAATTTTCCAAAACTCACCTTTACAGGGTTGTTCCGCCACCGTACTTTCCGTGCGGGCTAGGGGAAGGACCCACACCGACCCCAGCCTACGGTGACCGACCGACAGCCGCATTGACCGGGGGGGACACCTCAATCGGCTAGACGTCGGCACACCGGGGGACGCTGTCACCCTGCCCTGCCCAAGTCCACTTGGGTTCCGGTGACGGCCGTCGGGGGGCGGTGGAACCACCCCACCGCCCCCTTCTTTGTCTGGCCCGGCGGCGATTCGATCAGTAGGCCTCGAGTCCGGCGAGGTAACCGCGCAGATTCCGCCGGGTCTCCTCGACGTGATCTCCTCCGAACTTGACCAGCACTTCATCGGCGAGCACCAAAGCGGTCATCGCCTCGGCCACGACTCCGGCGGCGACGATCGGGATGGTGTCCGTCCGCTCGGTCGCGGCCTCGAATACGGCCTTGGTCACCAGATCGGTCGACGCCAAGGGACGGGGCAGCGTCGACAGCGGCTTGAGGTAGCCGATCACCCGAAGCGCTTCGCCGTTCGAGATGCCGCCCTCCAACCCGCCCGCTCGGTTGGACGGGCGCACAAAACGCTTACGAACCGCGTCGTACGCGATCGGGTCGTGGAACTCGCTCCCCCGCTGTGCCGCACCATCGATCCCCTCTCCGAGTGCCACCGCCTTGACGGCGGGAATCGACATCACAGCCGCAGCGAGTCGCCCGTCGAGGCGTCGGTCCCAGTGAACGTGGCTGCCGAGCCCAGGAGGCACCCCCTGGGTCAGCACCTCGAACACGCCGCCGATCGAGTCACCATCGCCACGTGCCGCAACGACCGCATCGATCATTGCCTGTTGTGTGCTCGAATCGAGCGCACGCATCGGCGCGTCTGGCGGGAGAGCGATCAAACGTTCGAAGTCGCCGTCGGCCAGCGGCGCGGCGTTCACCGCTCCGACCGCGACCGTGCGCGACGTCAGGCGAATCTCCAGTTCTTCGAGGAATCTGCGCGCGACCGCCCCCGCCGCGACACGCGCTGCCGTCTCCCGGGCACTGGCTCGTTCAAGGATATCGCGCGCATCGTGGGTCCCGAACTTCAACGCACCGGCGAGGTCCGCATGGCCGGGTCTCGGGCGCGTCACGCGCCGCAGGTTCCCGCCTTCTGCGAGCGCGGGAGCCGGGTCCATCGCGGCAAGCCAGTTCGCGTGATCGAGATTTCGAATGACGAGCGTTATCGGCGAACCCAGCGTTCGACCGAGCCGTACCCCGCCGAGAATCTCAACCTCGTCGCGCTCGATCCGCATTCGCCCGCCGCGCCCGTAGCCGGCCATGCGGCGTCGAAGATCGCGCTCGATACACTCGCGATCGACGACCAACCCAGCGGGAATTCCCTCGATGATGACCGTCAGTGCGGGTCCGTGAGACTCACCGCTGGTCAAGAATCGTAGGCGCATCGAAACTCCCCCGGTGTCCCGCGATTCTATCAGAGCACCGGCGGTCGACGGATCGGTGTTTCGACGGCATCGGCTGTGCTTGACCGGCGATTGCGCCGGGAGCTATCGTTCTCGTTTCGTGCGGAGGCCGAATTGGAGATCGTCACCGCGGAACAGATGCGGCAGATTGATCGACGGGCGATCGACGATTACGGCGTTTCCGGCCTCCAGTTGATGGAGAGCGCCGGACGCGGCGTTGCTGAAGCGCTCGTTCACGACTACGGCGACGACCTGCACCGCGGCGTGACCGTCCTCTGCGGAAAAGGGAACAACGGCGGCGATGGCTTCGTCGCCGCCCGGTACTTGTGGCAGCGCGGGATTCCGGTCGTCCTGCTGTTCCTCGGCGCGCGCGGCTCGATCGCCGGTGACGCCGCGCTCCAACTCGAATCGGCGATCGCCTGCGGCCTGCCGTTGCACGAGTGCCCGGACGAGGCAACGCTCGCCACCTCGTTGTCGGCGATCCCGCCCGACGGCCTCGTGGTCGATGCCCTGTTGGGGACCGGGGCCAGCGGTGGGGCGCGTGGGCTCGTGCGCGCCGCGATCGAGGCCATCGGTCAGCGGTCGCTACGGATCGTGGCCATCGATCTGCCCTCGGGTCTGGACGCCGATCCGTCCGTCCGCGCCGGTCCGGTGGTGAGCGCGGAGCGGACGTACACCCTGTGCCGACCCAAACTCGCGATCGTCTCCGGGATCGGGGCCGACTTGGCGGGACGTTGGCGCGTGATTCCGATCGGGATCCCGGATGAGGCCGTCACCGCGGAAAAGACGAACCATGAGTGGATCGATTCCGATCTGGTTCGGCGACTCGTTCGACCCCGCCGGGTCACCGCCCATAAGGGGAGCCTCGGTCACTTGCTCGTAATCGCCGGTGGACCGGGAAAGACCGGTGCTGCGGTACTGGTCGCGCGCGGCGCGCTACGCGCCGGGGTCGGCCTAGTCACGGTCGCGCTCCCGGGCTCCGCGCTCCCGATCGTCGCCGGCCAACTGGCCGAAGCGATGACCGATCGGCTGCCCGAAAATTCCGCCGGCGCGCTTTGTGTGGCCGCGATCGAACGCGCCCGCTCGGCGCTCGGAGAAGCCCAGGCACTGGCGCTCGGTCCCGGCCTCGGTCGCGATCAGGACACGATCGAGTTTGTGCGCCTGCTGGTTGCTGAACTCGGAGTCCCCACCGTGCTCGATGCCGACGGGCTCAACGCCTTCGCCAGCCTGCCCAATCTCGAACGGCGTCTGGCAACCGTCGCGCGATGTGGGCTCGTGCTGACGCCGCACCCTGGGGAGGCCGCGCGATTGCTCGGGCTGTCATCGAGCCAGATTCAGGACGATCGCTGGCGTTGGGCGCGCGAGTTGGCTGCGCAAACCGGCGGCATCGTCGTGCTCAAGGGCCATCGCACGATTGTCGCGCACCCGGACGGTCGTGCCGCAATCAATGGCTCCGGCAATCCCGGAATGGCGGTCCCGGGATCGGGCGATGTGCTGACCGGCGCCATCGGTGCCGCGCTCGCTCGCGGATTGCCGCCCTGGGACGCGGCACGCCTGTGCGTTTTCGTTCACGGACAGTCGGCAGACCGACGCGTGGCAGAGTGCGGGATCGAGGGGTTGCTCGCCTCGGAGATCGCCGATGGGTTTCCGCTCACCCTTCGCGCGCTGACCGACGACGATCCGACAGGCAGGGGAGGTCCGACGTCTTGAGCCGATCCAAGGACCCGACGATCCGCGCTGGCGCGGGCATCGCCCCGGAGGCAGCGACGACGCTTTACTCGCTCGAGACCGAGGAGACCGAGCGCTTCGGTCAAGTTTTCGCCCAACGGCTTCGCGGCGGCGAACTGATCGTCCTGCAAGGGGATCTGGGATTGGGAAAGACCGTATTCGCCCGCGGCCTGGCCGTTGGACTCGGCTTGCGGTCGGTCGAGGTTTCGTCCCCGACCTTCACTTTGGTGCACGAACATCTAGGAGGACGCCTGCCCTTCTATCACGTCGACCTGTACCGGCTCGAGGATCCCAGCGCGCTCTCGACGCTGGGGTTGGAGGAGCTACTGTCGGCTGGTGCAGTCGTCGCCGTCGAGTGGGGCGAAAAACTCCCGCCCTACCTGCGCCACGGCGCGATTAGCATTCGGTTCAGCGACCTCGGCGAGGACTCGCGCCGAATCGACATCGACGCGCCGCGGCCGGCGAGCGGCCCTGACCGGACGGATCAGTCGAGCCGATAGTTCGGGGCCTCTTTGGTGATGATCACATCGTGCGCGTGGGATTCGCGCAATCCGGCCGAACTGATGCGCACGAATCGGGCGTTTTGGTGCAGCGTCGCGATGTCCCCGCAACCCACGTAGCCCATCCCGGCCCGAAGCCCCCCGACCAACTGGGCGACCAAGGCGGACAGCGAACCCTTGTACGGCACGCGGCCTTCGATTCCTTCCGGTATCAGTTTGCGCTCGTCGAATTCGTCCTGGAAATATCGATCTCGTCCGCCGCGCCGCATCGCGCCCAGGGATCCCATCCCTCGGTACTCCTTGAAGGTCCGACCTTGGTAGAGTACCGTTTCGCCGGGCGACTCCTCGGTCCCGGCGAACAAACTGCCGATCATCACCGACGCTCCGCCGGCGGCCAAGGCCTTGGTGACGTCGCCGGCAAACTTGATCCCACCATCGGCGATCAACGGGACGTCATTCTCTGCGCAAGCGCGAGCTGCGTCCATGATCGCGGTCAACTGGGGCACGCCGGCGCCAGTGACCACGCGGGTCGTACAGATGCTCCCCGGGCCGACTCCGACCTTGACCGCGTCGACGCCGCGCTCGATCAAGGCCTCGGCCCCCTCGCGGGTGGCCACATTTCCCGCAACGAGCGGACACTCCGGAAATCGCTCCCGGAGCCGCGCAACCATACCGAGCACGTTCTCGCTGTGGCCGTGCGCGGTATCGACAACCAGCACGTCGACGTGCGCGGCCAAGAGCGCAGAGGCTCGGTCGATCGTATCGCGCGCGATCCCGACCGCGGCAGCAACACGCAGACGGCCGAATTGGTCCTTGCAGGCGTCCGGGTAGCGGATCTGTTTCTGAATGTCTTTGACCGTGATCAACCCGCGCAGTCGAAACTCGTCGTCGACCACCGGGAGTTTTTCGATCCTGTGTCGATGCAGCAGTTCTTTGGCCTCTTCGAGCGTCGTACCCACCGGGACCGTGACCAGGCGTTCCGCGGTCATCAAGTTACGGATCGGCTCATCCCCGGCCGTCGAGAAACGCAAGTCACGATTGGTCAGGATGCCGACTAACCGACCTTGGGCGTCGGTTACCGGGACTCCCGAGATCCGATAGCGACTCATCAACTCCAGCGCCTCCCAGATCTTCTGTTCCGGGCTCATCGTGATCGGGTTCACGATCATCCCGGATTCCGAGCGCTTGACGCGATCGATCTCTTCGGCTTGCGCCTCGATCGTCAGATTGCGATGAACGACGCCAATCCCGCCTTCCTGCGCCATCGCGATGGCCAGTCGAGATTCGGTCACGGTATCCATCGCCGACGAGACCAACGGGATGTTGAGCTGAATCTGGCGCGTTAATCGCGTCCGGGTGCTCACCGCGCTGGGAAGAACCTCGCTCCGCGCCGGGACGAGCAAGACGTCGTCGAAAGTCAACGCCTCTGGAAATGTTCGCTCGTCCATTACCCCTCCTGTGTGGAAATCGGCGATCCGCCCGGAAAAGCTTTGATTCTAGCAGCCGGTCAAAGCCCGACCGCGCGGTCAAACCGCCCCGGCCGAGCGTCGGCAGACGCAGATCAGGTTCTCGGTCCACAGGTCTTGCCGCTTTCCCGTCTCGATGCGCCGGATCCCGTTTGCTGCAGCACGGATCGCCTGCCAGGCGACGCAGCGCAACCGATTCGCCAAACTCGTCGGCGCGGGCCCGGTCTCCGCGAATACGAAATCCTCGAAGCCACCGATCCGCAGCAACTGAGCCAGCGAACCCGGCGAGAAGATCGTCATGTGGGTCAAGTCACCGTGCACGACCTGATTCGGGAATAATCCAGACCCGTTCGGAGTCTGCAACATCAGCCGTCCCCCCGGTACCAGCGCGCGGTGGAACGCTTGAACCAGTCGCGGCAGCTCGCTACGCTCGAAATGCTCGATGAAATCGAGCGCGATCAAGAGATCCCATGAGTCCGGGGCCGCGGCGAGAAAGTCGACGGCGCTACCCTCGAGGACGTCGAAGCCCCGTTCCCGCGCCAAACTGACCTGTTCGGCCGAGATGTCGACGCCCGACAATCGAGTAAATCCGCGTCTCCGGAGATAGTCCAGGGTGCCGCCCGCGCCACAGCCGATGTCGGCGATCCTCGCCGCTGAATCCAGACCCGCGAGCAGTGGCAAATACTTGTGGTCGCACCAGCGATGACGCGAGCGCCGCGCAGACTCACTCTCGACGCCGTCGGCCGCCTTGAATGCGGAAACGTAGCGGTCATAGAGCCCCCTGCGCCAGTCTCCGGTCGAGGCCGATCCCGGCGCATCGCTCACGCGCCGGTCCCATGGCACTTCTTGAACTTCTTGCCAGAGCCGCAGGGACACGGATCGTTGCGACCCACCTTGGCCTCACGTCGCGCTACGGTTTGCACGCCACCTCGTGCGGTCACGCCGGCCGCTGACCGCGATGCCGCAGCAAAGACCTGTTGCTGCTCGCGTTTCCGGCGCTCCTCTTCGCGCCGCCGGTCTTCGTCCGCCATCGGCTCGAATAGGAACAGGAATCGAACCGATTCACTCTCGATGTTTTCTTTCATCTGCGAGAACATCTCAAAGGACTCGCGCTTGTACTCGACGAGCGGATCGCGCTGACCATAAGCGCGCAGGCCGATCCCCTCCTTGAGATGATCCATTTCGCGCAGATGGTCTTTCCAGGCCGAGTCGATGATCTGCAACAGGATGTGCCGCTCGTACTGTCGCATCAAGTCGGCGCCGATCTTGGCTTCTTTCTCGGCGTATCGGTTCTCGACCAGCCCCCACAGGTGACCGGTGAGCTCCGCTCGGGGGATGCCCGCAAGCGGCAATCCGATCGCTTCGGGATCCATGGCGAATACGGCGAGCATCCGCGTGCGCAGCCGCTCGATCTCCCACTGTCCGGAGTCGGAACCTTCAGGTGCGCACTCGGCGACCAAGAGATCGAGAATTTCCTGGGCCTTTCCGAGCATGTACTCTTTCTGCTCGAGGCCCTCCAGCAGTCCCTTGCGCAGGCCGTAGATCTCGGTGCGTTGAGCGTTGTTGACGTCGTCGTACTCGAGCAGATGTTTGCGGGTTTCGAAGTTGCGCTGTTCGACCTGTTTTTGCGCGCGCTCGATCGCCCGCGAGACCATCGGCGACTCGATCGGCACGTCATCCTCCATGCCGAGCCGTTTCATCGCCGCCTTGAACCGGTCTCCGGCGAAGATGCGCATTAGATCGTCGTCAAGAGACAGAAAGAAACGCGATGCCCCAGGATCGCCCTGCCGACCGGCTCGGCCCCGCAATTGATTGTCGATCCGGCGCGACTCGTGTCGCGACGTGCCGATGATGTACAGGCCGCCGAGCCCGACCACCTGGTCGTGCTCGCGGCGACAGGCGTCCCGCGCCTCTGGGAGTGCGACGGCGAGGGCCGCGTTCCAGACCTCGGCCTCGGTCTCGCTGGGCTTGATTTCCCGGTCGGCCAGGGCCCTCCGGGCGAGGAACTCGGGGTTGCCGCCGAGCAAAATATCGGTGCCGCGGCCGGCCATGTTCGTTGCCAACGTCACGGCACCGACCCGACCGGCCTGGGCGACGATCTCGGCCTCGCGCTCGTGGTACTTGGCGTTGAGCACGACATGCGGCAAGCCGACGCGCGAGAGCATGGTCGACAGCTTCTCTGAGTTCTCGATCGACACGGTGCCAACCAGAACCGGCTGTCCTTTCTTGTGACTCTCCTGGATGTCCAGAACGACTGCACGCCACTTCTCGTCTTCGGTACGGTAGATCATGTCCGAATGCTCGATTCGGATCATCGGACGATTCGGTGGGATCACGACCACTTCGAGCTCGTAGATCTTGTCGAATTCGACTGCCTCGGTGTCGGCGGTGCCGGTCATCCCACCCAGCTTGTCGTACATGCGGAAGTAGTTCTGAAACGTGATCGTCGCCAACGTTTGATTCTCGCGCTCGATCTTTACGCCTTCCTTGGCTTCCACTGCCTGATGCAACCCGTCGCTCCAGCGACGCCCGGGCATCAGGCGACCGGTGAACTCGTCGACGATCGTCACCTGCCCATCCTTGACCACGTAATCGACGTCGCGCTTGAACAGCACGTGGGCTTTCAACGATTGGTTCACGTGGTGAACGATCTCGAGGTTCGCCGGATCGTAGAGGTTGTCGATTCCCAGAAGTTCCTGACAGCGTTCGACGCCAGGCTCGGTCAACGATACGGTCCGGGCCTTCTCATCAAGAACGTAGTCCCCGCTGTCTTCAACCTCATAGTCCTTGCCGCCTTGGGTCACGGCGCCCGCCGTCAGCCGCGGAATGATCGAGTTGATCCGGTAGTACTTGTCGGTCGACTCTTCGGTGGGACCGCTGATGATCAAGGGAGTCCGAGCTTCGTCGATCAGAATCGAGTCGACTTCGTCGACGAGAGCGAACGCGTGCCCACGTTGGACCATCGACTCCAGGCGGAATTTCATGTTGTCGCGCAGGTAATCGAAACCGAATTCGTTGTTCGTCCCGTAGGTAATGTCGTGGGCGTACGCCGATTGCCGTTGGCGATCGTCGAGGTCGTGCTGGATGGTTCCCACCGTGACCCCGAGCGCGGAATAGATCCGGCCCATCCACTCGGCATCACGACGCGCCAGGTAGTCGTTGACCGTGATGACGTGGACTCCGCGCCCGGCGATCGCGTTCAAGTATGCCGGAAGGGTCGCGACCAGCGTCTTCCCTTCTCCCGTTTTCATCTCCGCGATCTTGCCCTCGTGGAGCACGATGCCGCCGATGAGCTGGACATCGTAGTGCCGCATGCCCAGGACCCGTTTACCCGCTTCGCGAACGACGGCGAATGCCTCCGGCAGCAGATCGTCCAGCGGTTCTCCGCGATCGAGCCGCCCGCGAAACTCGCCCTTCTTGGCGCTCAGGGCCGAGTCATCCAACGCCTGGACGCCGGGTTCCATGGCGTTGATCGCCTCCAGCTTGGGGCGCAGACGCTTCAAGTAACGGTCGTTTTTCGAACCGACGATACGGGTCAGAATCGCGTTGAGCATTACGGGAACCCCTCGCTAACGGAGGCCGTCTCGCGGGCTGTCGATGGGCCCGCACCGTGCGCCTCGGGGGAAGTGCCGGTCGGCGAGAACCGGGAGTATAGCAATCAAGTTTCACCGGTCTCCCGCGGCGGCGGGATGCTCGGGTGGAGAGTCCGAAACAGCGCGCGATGCGCGAAGCCAAGCAAGCCCCGATCCATGGCCGCGGTCCACCGCGCGAACGGCGTTGGAGCCCCCAAACGAGCGACAGCGCGATCGCCGAGACGGGCGACGACGGCCAGCGCGGCCCAGACCAGGGCGTGTGCGGCGACAGACCCGGCGTAGGCTCGAGCCCAGCGACCCTCGATCGAACGCCAGCCAACCCCGCCCGGAGACTCGATGGCCCGCACACGGCCGACGACACGAGACGGCTCCACGGGCGGGTCGAGCACGCTCACGCCATCTCCACGCAGTCGCAACGCGTCAGGCTGCCCCGGGCGGCGGCGTGATCGGCCCAGCAATCGATGGACCACCAAATAGTCCATTTGCCGGAACAACAACAGATCTCCCCGCCGGAACGGGCCGTGCACGAACTCGACCGAGACCCGTTGCCCCGGCTCGATGGTCGGGACCATGCTTCGACCCTGGATCGGCAGCACGCCGCCGCGTCCGGATCGTCCCATCAACTCGACCGCGGCGTCGAGCCACTCGGGCGGAGGTGTACGCTGACGCTCACCCATTGGGCTGGAGAAACAGGTGCCCCCTCCTGAGCCTGCGGGGGGGCAAATCCGTCAGGCTCGGAGGGGGCCGGACACTGACCAGGAGGAGGTCATGTCTGTCCAATTGTTTAGCAAGGCAGATGCCATCGATCCCCACTTGAAAAACCCAACGACTAAACCAAATGCGCTGGCAAAACTCGCTTCGTGAGGACAGCCACCGTTCCCTCGAGGGGACGTTCGGGATCCCGGCGCGGGCAAGGGTGGAGTCTACCACCGGGCGATTCAACCCGAATCGTCGCGTTGCGATGGCGCGGGGAAGTGAATCGGAGGTTTTTGGACTGCACGGTCGACGAACAAAACGTGATCGCCGTGGTTCACCCGACCTGACCGGAACCGCCCGCCACGCGCGCCTCAATGAAAGTCAAACAGCCAGTAAGCGACGCCAAGCGCGGCGACGAGCAGCCCGCTCGCCATCTGCATGTGCCGCGCGGCAACCGGCAGCCGCAACCGTGATCCGACGCGAACTCCGACGACGGCCAACCCCACCATGAGCAGCACCGTCGGAACCGTGTAGGCCAGCACGACGAGCGACATCGCTCCCGGACCTCGCTGAGCGCTGCCCAGCATCAACGGCAGAACGAGCAAACACGGGTTGATCCCGACGACGACCGCCAACCCCAGCCCACTCCAGTCCTTGCTGTCCTCGATCAGGTGTCGATCGGCGTGGTAATGAAGATGGCCGGCCTCGTCACCCTCGTCTCCGGCGCAGGCGACTCCCGGCGCCTCGCGGGCATGAAGCCGTTGGCCACCCGGATGAAAGTGCCCTTCATTTCGCGTCGCCCAAAACGCGTAGACCACCCCAAACACGATCAGAGAGGCCGCCCCAACCTCTTCGAGTTGGTGGCCGAGAGCCTCCGCCGCACCGCGGCTGAGGCCAAGCCCGACCAGGCCGAGTAGCGCAGAGAGCGCGGCGTGGATCACGGCCGAAAGCCCCGAG
>JANNRU010000180.1:0-2514 GCA_031401755.1 Acidobacteriota bacterium
GCCCTCGAACGGTCGCGCCAACGACAGGATTCGAGTCGTCAGCGAGGGCAGGCGTTCGAAGGTCCGCATCGGGATCGATGCCGAGAGCGCAGCGATCAATAGCACGATCGCTCCCGCCGCGGCGGCCCGGCGGGCCCGAACCGGGCGGGCCACCGTCCGCAGCCAGTAGACCGACATCGCGGCAAGACCGATCGACGCAGCGAGCCAGGCCGAGCGTGAGCGGGTCATCACGATGTACGCGATGCACGCTGTGATCGCGAAGCAGGCGGATCGGCGCCGGAGTCCGGACGTAACCAGCGCAGCGGCTACAACCAGCGGCAGGAGCCCGGCGAGCGTCAGCCCGGCGACGTTGCGGTTGACCAGGGTGGCCGCCGGAGCCGACGCTTGCGGGATGCCCTCCCATCCCGTGGCGCCTTGAACGAGTCCGAGCAGCGACAGCGCGACGACCGCGACGATCGCCCCCGATTCGAGCGAACGATCGAGTCGGTCCTCCTCGCGCGGGAGGAGCGCCGCCGCGCCCATTAGGGCCAGACCGGCAAGAAGCGGGGCTGCGTCATCGAGTATGGCGAGTCGGCCGACCGCAGATCCCGCCGCAACATGCGCCGCAATGGCGATCAGCGGGACGGCGCCCAGCGCGAACGGCCACGCCGGTGGCAGTGTCTGAGCACGGGTGGCGGCGAGCAAGAACGCGAGTGGGCCGGCGACGAGCAGCAAGGCCTCGCGCGGTCCCTCACCCGGCTCGACCCAGCCAGGTGCGAACACGAGTCCGATTAGCGTCGCGCCCAGACCGACGGCCGCAGCCAAGCCGCCGGGCCCTCGGGGCGCGTCGCGGATCAAATCGGCACGCCGGTCGCGAGCTCGGCAAGCCAAGATTCGGCGCCCGCGTCCGACGGCGCTCGCCAATCGCCGCGGGGTGAGAGCGAACCGCCCGACCCGACCTTGGGTCCATTCGGCATGGCCGAGCGCTTGAACTGGCTTCCGCCGAAGAATCGCCGGAGGAACAACTCGAGCCAGCCGCGGATTGCCGGAAGATCGTATTCGTGGCGGAGGTGCGCGGATACATCGTCCGGCCAGCGACCGCGTCGGGTATCGCCCCACGCGTGTAGGGCGAGAAAGGCGACCTTGCTCGGCCGAAAGCCGAAGCGGCTGATGAAGTAGAGGTGGAAGTCCTGCAAGTCGAACGGCCCGATCCTGGCCTCAGTTCGCTGTGCCGGCTGTCCAGCGGCATCCTCGCCGGGTACGAGCTCGGGCGAGATCTCGGTTTCGAGGATCTCCTCGAGCACGCCGCGCGTCGCGCTGTCGAACTCGTCGGCACGGATCGTCCAGCGCAGAAGATGTCGGATCAACGTCTTGGGAATCGAGGCGTTCGGATTGTAGTGCGACATGTGGTCGCCGACGCCATAGGTCGTCCAGCCCAGCGCCAACTCCGACAGATCGCTCGTGCCGACGACGAGACCGCCGCGCTGGTTCGCCAGTCGGAACAACAGCGCTGAGCGTTCGCCGGCCTGAACGTTTTCGAAGGTCACGTCATAGACCGGGACCCCGCCCGCGGCGGGATGTCCGATCTCGGCCAGTCGCCTCTCGGCCGACGGTCGAATATCGATCTCCTCTGCCGTGACTCCCAGCGAGCTCATCAGCCGGCTCGCTTGGCCGCGAGTTCTCGTCGTTGTCGCGAAACCTGGAAGACTGAAACCCAGCACATGGGTTCGCGGGAATCCCAGTTGATCGCAGACCCGGACAGCGGTCAGCAACGACTGCGTCGAGTCGAGGCCGCCGGACACTCCCACGACCAGTTTGTCGATGCCGGTCGCTTCCAGTCGTTGCGCGAGTCCTTGGATCTGGATCCGGCAGGCCTCTTCACAGCGTTCCGTCAAGCGATCGTTGTCAGCCGGAACGAACGGAAAACGCTCCACTTCTCGTTCGAGCTCGTGCTCGCCGCTCGGCGCTTCGAAGACGAAGGGGATCCGTCGCATTCTCCGGAGCCGTTCGATGTGCTCGCCGGCGCAATCATTGAAGCTCGTCATCCTGGTCCGATCGGCGATTAGCCGTTCCAGGTCGACGTCAGCAAAAATCAACTGCTCCTCATGGGCGAAGCGTTGCGATTCAGCGAGCAGGGTCTGGTTCTCATAGATCAGGCCGTGACCGTCCCAAGCTAGGTCGGTCGTTGATTCTCCCGCGCCCGCCGCACTCATCACGTAGGCGGCCAGGCACTTTGCCGATTGCGATGCGCAGAGCAGTCGCCGGTAGTCGGCTTTGCCGATCGTCGCGCTGCTGGCCGAGAGATTGGCCAGAACCGTCGCACCGGCCAGTGCGGCCCAGGTGCTTGGCGGTGATGGGACCCACAAATCTTCGCACAGCTCGACATGAACATTGAAGCCCGCGTAGTCTTGAGCTTCGAAGATCAAGTCCGCGCCGAACGGGACGCGCGCACCCAAGAAATTGACCTCGGTGGTGACCGCGTCTCGTGCGGCAACGAACTGCCGTTTCTCGTAAAACTCGCGATAGTTCGGCAGG
>JANNRU010000181.1:0-1542 GCA_031401755.1 Acidobacteriota bacterium
GGCCGTTCGATTCGATCGAGCAGCGCTTTCGCGGTGACCAGGACCGCGGGCGTGCAGTAGCCGCACTGGGCGGCGCCGAGGTCGGCGAACGCGGTTTGTAATTCGTCGAGCTGCGCGGCTTGGCTCAGTCCTTCGATCGTCGTGATCTCGCGATTTTCGCAGTCCAGGCCGAGAACGAGACAGGAGAGCACCGGTTCCCCATCGAGCAGCACTGCGCAAGCGCCGCACTCGCCCAACTCGCAGCCGTGTTTGGTGCCGGTGAGCCCGAGGTCCTCGCGCAGCAATTCGAGTAGTGTCTTATACGGCGCGAATGACACGTCGTACCGTTCACCGTTGATCGAGACGGCAGCGTGGACTCGATCGGTGTCACCTGTCATGCAAATGCTCCTGTTCGAGCGATCGGCGTCCGTGTCCCAATGGGCCGGCAATCGAAGTCGCCTGTTCGCGCACCGGCGGCAACCATTCGGTGCAACTCGCGCTCGCCCTTGAAGTAGGGGTAGCGGGGCGCCACGCAGAGATCGGCAGCGCTGGCGATCTCGCGCATGTCGGTCGCAGCGAATCCGCGTCGGTGAAAAACGCGCGCGGGGGCTCGGCGGATCTCGATTCGCCGGGCCTCGCCCATGGCCGAAACCCGCGAGTCGACCAGCTGCATCGCACGGCTGTTCGACTTTCGAGCCACGGCCGGATTGTGGCTGGGGCGGCGAGTCGAGTCAAGGCCGCGACGGCATTCAGCCGGTCTCGCCGCCCTCCGAATCGCCGCCGCCAGCGCTCGGGTCCGACCCCGCCCCCCGTCGTCGGCGACGCCCCCCGCGTCGTCCACGGCGCCGTTTGCGGCGGCCCGGGTCCTGGCCGTTCTCGGCGTCGACCACGGTGTCTCCGTCGCTGTCGTCGACGTGTTCTTCAGCGAATTCGATCTCGACAGGTTCGACGGGCTCATGGTGCGTTCCACGGGTGCGTGCTTCGAGCGCTGCCGCACCATAGCGGTCTCCGGCGTCCTCTGAGGCGCCGATCTCGGGCACCGACGGTAGTGCGGCAAAGAAGTAACGGTCATCCCAGGGTGGAGGCAACTCGCGCGCCGCCGGGGCTGCGGTCGCTCGGGCCGCGCTGGGCTGGCCCGCATCCGACGGTGCTTCGTCCCCGCGTCCTCGCCCGCGCCCACCTCGCCGCCGTCGTCGCGGTCGCTGACCGTCCTCGCCCGCTTCGCGGGCCGGAGACGCAGCGCGCCCGGCAGGCTCGGAGCGGACTGGAGTTCCCGCCGCACTCAACGCTGCCGCCGCCTCTCCCCCAAAGCGCTCGGCGAGGACCGCCAGGAGTCGCGACGACTCGTGCGTACTGCCCCGGCGGGGGGATTCCCGGCGCCCGGATCGCGCCCGACCCGCCGTCCGTGCGGGGAACATGCGGAACAGTGACGCCAGCGTTTGGCGGGCGATCTCTTGATCGCGCCGAGAGATGCGCAGCCGCACCGCGATCGGCCGAATGAACTCGTCGATTCGATCGTCGAGTCCGGCTCCCGGCGCGGGGGCGGGTTTCCCGTCGGCGGTC
>JANNRU010000182.1:0-6341 GCA_031401755.1 Acidobacteriota bacterium
AGATCGCCAACTCGAGTAGAAAGAACAATGCAGACAGAACCAGCGCGAAGACGGCACTACTCGACGGCGGCACCATCTCAGCCGATCCCCGCGTCCTCGAACAAACGGCGTTCTAGGCGTCGCTGGAGACGCATCATTGCCCCGTCGTCACGCTCATGATCGTAGCCCAGCAAGTGAAGCCAGCCGTGGAGCGCCAGCACGCGAAGCTCCCGAGCCAGCGTCCTTCCGGCCTCGCGCGCCTGACGCGCCGCCACGCCCACGCCGATAACGATGTCGCCCAGGTGCGGAGAGATGCGCGCGGTCGGGTCCGGAGCTGCCGGGAACGACAAGACATCCGTCGCCCGATCGACTCCACGGAAACGATCGTTGAGCGCGCGTATCCGACGATCGGAGACCAGACACACCACGACCGATCCCGCGGCGCGGCGTCCGGGGGTAACCTCCACCGCGCGCCGGACGAAACGCGAGAGGGCGGCCGTTGACGCGCGATGGCGTCGCTGACGATCGACGACCTCGACGACGACCCTGTCGACCGGGCGGCTCACTCCGATGAGCCTCCGACGCCGCGTCGCGGACTCAGACCGCTTGACTCGCGCGTTCTCGTCACGGCCTCGCCGCGCTTTTCCGACCGCGCGCGGCCGAACTCGAAACCCGGGTAGTCGACGCGATGGTGATACATGCTCACGAGCGTGCGCAAGAAGGCGCCCCGGATCCGCTCCAGATCGGAAAAGGTCAAATCGCATTCGTGGAGCTGGCCGTCGAGAACGATCGCGTTGCTGACTTTGCGGATCATCTCCTGCAGACGTCCGGCGGTCGGCTCGTCGATCGTTCGTGCCGCTGCCTCGATGCCGTCGGCGAGCATAAAGATCGCTGCTTCTCGTGTCTGGGGCTTCGGGCCGGTATATCGGAACTCATCTTCGCTGACGGGACCTAGCGTCGGATCCGACTGCGCCTTCGCTTTCTCGAAAAAGTAGCCCATCAGTTTGGTGCCGTGGTGCTGGGGAATGATGTCGATGATCTGTTCCGGAAGTCGTGCCGCTCGGGCCATCCGAATCCCGTCCTTGACGTGGGAGGCGATGATCAAGGCCGACATCGACGGAGCCAACCGATCGTGCGGATTCGTCCCGCGCTGATTCTCGACGTAGTACTCCGGTTTGCTCATCTTCCCGATGTCGTGATAGAAGGCTGCAACACGACAGAAAAGCGAGTTCGCGCCGATGGCCTTGGCGCCCTCCTCGGCGAGCGTTCCGACGACGAGGCTGTGGTTGTAGGAACCCGGAGCCTTGACTGCGAGCTCGGTAAGGAGAGGATTGTTGATATTCGAGAGTTCGAGCAATCGCAGATCGGTCAAGACATTGTAGAGACTCTCCAGCGGCGGAAGACTGAACGAGATGAGCAACCCGACACCTACCGCGCCACCGACGAAGGCGAGGGAGGAACCGTAGAGCGCGCGACTCAGCGGCTCCGGTCCGTGCGCCAGAACATCGAGTGCCAACGCCGATGCCGCGCCGACACCGCCGACGACGAGTCCGGCCCGCAACAACGCCGAGCGTTCGCGATACGTTGAAATCGCATAGACGCCAGCGAGCTGTACCAGCATGGCCCAGAGCATCAGATACCCGCTCCACTCGTTCAACGCGCCAAACAGAATGGCGACGAACGCCGAATAGACTGTGGCGATGCGTCCGTTGGCCAACAGGGCAACCAGAACCGATCCGGCGCCGAGGGGGATCAAATAAACGTAGCGCCCGGATTCTCCGAACGGACTGTCCAACCGATCCACGACATTCGATGAGATCCACAACAACGCCTCAGCTAGGGAGAGCATCGAGATCAGCATCAGCACTAGCAAGGAATGCAGGTGCTTGATCTTCCTGAAGTGGCGCTGGTGGACTCGGGTGTAGCGCCAGAGAAAGAACGCGAGCATCGCGACCAATACGATCAACGCCATCGCTTGGCTCGGCCCGATTGGTCGGTAGGCAGCCCGCCCCAGATCTTGGAGTCGCTGGAAAATCTCAGGCGTCAGGCGTTCGCCCCGATGTACGATGACCTCGCCTTCAGCGATGCGGACCACGACTGGTCCCACCTCGCGACCGGCGAGTTGTCGGCGGCTGTCGGTCAGTTCAGGCTCGTAGTAGACGTTGGCCTCGACGAACGCGGCGGCGAGGTCGGCCAGCACCGACTCCCCGCTCGATTCGAGACGTAGCCGTTCGCGGAGACGCTGCCGGACACGTTGCCGAGACTCTTCCAGACTCATCCCGACTTGATTGCTGGGGACTCGCTGCTCGCGACCGCCAGGCATCTCGATCAGCGTGATCGTCGGATTTCGCATGAGCAAGGCGCGGCTGCCGACGACGCGCTCGCTGAGTGCCTGACGCAATGAGCCGAGGATCTCGCGCTCGACCGAACGCGAGAATTGGAGGCCGATCAACACGTCGATCGTCTCGGGCGCCAGCGCGTCGGCAAACACTTTCCGCGCTTCCTGGGCGCTGGGATCCTGCGCGAGCAGCTCCCGGCCTTGTTCGAACAGCATCGCTACTTGCCGGGTGTCACGAGCCGCCCGATCGACATCGTGGACCCAGACCTCCTCGACCGCGAGGCTTGCCAATTGGCGTCGCTCATCGGTCGAGCGATCGTCGACCCAGTCGTAATCGATCGGGGAACGGAGGTCGTGGGGCGCGAACTCACCGGCGCGAAGCGCACCCAGTCGAGAACCGCAACCGCCGGCCGCCAGCAGCGCGAGCGTGACGACAACGAACAGCGTGCTCCACAAAAGGTCGGAGTCGAGCACTCGATCCACGCTCTGCCGTCCGGCATCGCGCAGCCGCGCGATCCGGTGGATGAGCCTCGCGAATGGCCTGACTGCCGGGCGGGTGACGCCAATCGGGCCTGGGCGACTCCCGCTCACGTCGATGCCGGTGGAGCGGTGTCGGTCCCACGGGTCTCTCCAGCTCGCTCGCGTTGCGCGGAGACGTAACGACTGTAGGCCTGGATCACCCGCTGGACGAGCGGATGGCGCACCACGTCCCGCTCGTCGAAGGCGACGAACCCGATGCCCTGCACTCCGGAGAGGACCTGTCGCGCCTCAACCAACCCCGATGTCTTCGCCGTTGGAAGATCGATCTGGGTCACGTCGCCGGTAACGACCGCTTTGGAATCCAGGCCGATCCGGGTCAAGAACATTTTCATCTGTTCGGAGGTGGAGTTCTGCGCTTCGTCGAGGATGATAAAGGCGTGGTTCAGGGTTCGACCGCGCATGAATGCGAGCGGCGCGACCTCGATGACACCCTGTTCGAGTAGCTTTTCGGTGCGTTCGACCTCCAGCATCTCGTAGAGCGCATCGTACAGTGGCCTGAGATAGGGATCGACCTTCGCCGCGATATCCCCGGGGAGGAAGCCGAGCCGTTCGCCGGCTTCGACCGCAGGTCGGCAGAGGACGATTCGCCGCACCCGCTTCTGAACGAGCAATGAGACGGCGAGGGCCACGGCCAGGTAGGTTTTCCCGGTGCCCGCCGGCCCGACACCAAGGACCAAGTCGTATTCGCGAATAGCCTGAACGTAGTCACGTTGATTGACCGATTTTGGAACGATCGAACGTGACGGTGTGTCGACGCGATGGTCGACAAAGTGTTCGGCCAGCCGCACGCCGCCGTCGTTCTGAAACAACGAAATCGCCGTCTTGATTTCGTCGCGCCGAAGACGAATTCCCTGCTGATGCAACTCCGCCAACTGGCCCAGCAGATTGGCGGCGCGATTCGCGCCGTCACCCTCCACGCCTTCGCGCTGACTGATGGTGATCTCGCTGCCACGCGCAGAGACACTGACCCCGAATTGCTCTTCGATCAGGCGCAGTGCTTCGTCGTAGTGGCCGGAAATCGCCTCGATGAGCTTGGCGTCGAGGGTTAGCGTTTTCATGCGTGGGGTCGGTGGCGAGCGCTCGTGGAACATGGTTGCGAGTGGCTATCGCGTCCGCGTCTCGTGACCTGTCGACTCCTCTTGCCCCGGGCCTCACGACACGGTCCGTTCGCCGCAGCGGCCTAACGGGACGCCGCTCCCGGCCAAAAAACATATCCCTTGATTCGCCAGACGCTACCACGGGGGGGCGTCCGGTCGCCATCCCCATCGAGTTAACTCTCAGCCAGACAAAGACTTAGTCCGGCCGCTGGATCGCAAGACGCAACTCTCGGAGTTGCGCATCGTCGATCGGGGACGGCGAATCGGTCATCAGGCAAGAAGCGCTGGTGGTCTTAGGAAACGCAATCACGTCGCGGATCGAATCCGATCGGCTCAGCATCGCCGAAATACGGTCGAATCCCAGCGCGATCCCACCATGGGGCGGCGCCCCGGAGTCGAGGGCACGAAGCAAGAAGCCGAACTTCCGTTCCGCGTCCGCTCCATCAATTCCGAGTGCGGCGAAGACCCGTTCCTGTATCCCGCGGCTGTGGATTCGGATGCTTCCGCCGCCGATCTCGACGCCGTTGAGCACGAGGTCGTAGGCTTGGGCGCGAACTGCTCCGGGGTCGGTGGCCAGGAGGTCGAGTTCATCCCAGCGCGGGGCCGTGAAGGGATGATGACAGGCAACCCACCGCTTCTCAGCCTCGTCCCACTGGAGCAGCGGGAAATCTTCAACCCAGAGGATCGACCAGCGGTCAGGTGGTATGAGATTCATGTCCGCGGCCACGCGGCAACGAAGCAACGACAGTGCGCGCGCGGTGACCTCACGATCACCGGCCACGATCAGTGCGGCGTCGTTCTCGCCAGCGCCGATCGCCGAAGCGATCTCGCGGCACCGCTGCTCTCCGAGCAGCTTGAGCGCCGAGGACTGGACAGCGGTACCCTCGCGCTTGATCCAAACGAGGCCGCGTGCCCCGACATCCCGGACAACAGCGGTCCACTCGTCGAATTGACGCCGAGAGGCGCTGCCCCCACCGGGCACCGCGATCCCGCGCACGATCCCGTTTTCCGCCAGCGCGGCGTCGAACACCTGGAACCCGGTTCCGTGAACCGTTGAACCCGGATCGCAAAGTTCCAGTCCGAAACGGATGTCCGGTCGATCGGTTCCGTAGCGCGCCGTCACGTCGGCCCAGGTCAGTCGTGGAAACGGACGCGGAATCTCAACGTCGATCTCGCGAAACTGGGCCGCGACCAACTCCTCGATGACCTGGTAAATCTGCTCCGCCGTGGCAAATGACAGCTCAAGATCGATCTGTGTGAACTCAGGTTGGCGATCCGCCCGAAGATCTTCGTCACGGAAGCAGCGCGCGAACTGGTAGTAGCGCTCGAATCCGGCGACCATCAACAGTTGCTTGAACAACTGCGGCGACTGCGGCAGCGCGTAGAACGACCCGGGGTGCACGCGACTCGGGACGAGATAGTCCCGGGCCCCCTCGGGAGTGGAACGGGTGAGCATCGGTGTTTCGATTTCGATGAACCCCTTGTTTTCGAGGACGGCTCGCGACGCACGAGCCAACCGGTGGCGCAAACGCAGTCTCCGTTGCAAGGTCGGGCGCCGCAACTCGACGTAGCGGTGCGTCAGGCGCGCCTCTTCGTTGACGATCGCTTCCTCGTCGATGGGAAACGGCACCGATTCGGCGCGGTTGTGGACGACGAGCTCGGCGGCGCGGACCTCGATCATCCCGCCAGGTTGGCGCGGATTCGGCGACTCGCGCCGTACTACTCGGCCCCGCAAACCGACGACGTATTCGGCCCGCAGCGTCTCGGCGGTCGCATGCGCCTCGACCGACTCGGACGGATCGAACAAAACCTGAACTCGCCCGGTCGCGTCGCGCAAGTCGACAAAGATCAGTCCGCCGAGATCACGGCGGCGGTGGACCCAACCGGTGAGCACCACCTCGCGGCCAGCGTCGGCGTCGCTCTCCGCGAGCTCGCCGCATCCCGCGCTACGTTCCAGAAGGCCGATCGTTCCTGTCGTCATCGCATATCCTCACCCGGGCGATAATGCCCGCCTCATCGACCCGCGATTGCTGCCCGGAAGTCAAGTCCTTGAGCCCGAATTGGGACTCGGCTAATTCCTGCTCGCCGATGAACAGTGCGAAACGCGCGCCCATTCGTTCCGCTCGCCGCATCTGCGCTCCGAGGGGCCGCTCCGCCAGCGGAGCAATGACAGAAAGACCCGCGCGCCGCAGTCGCCCGGCGAGCGTGAACGCGGACCGGAGCGCCGCGCTTCCCATCGGGACCACCAAGATGTCGACGCCATCGCTGACCGCTCCCTGCTCGGGGAGTGCGAGAATCAACCGCTCCACGCCCGCTGCGAACCCGAATCCAGGTATCGCCGGCCCTCCGAGGTCGGCGACCAATCCGTCATACCGCCCACCACCCAG
>JANNRU010000183.1:0-11557 GCA_031401755.1 Acidobacteriota bacterium
GCGCGGAGAGGGCCTGACCGCTGCGTCGCGTGCCGAGTTCGTCCGGCCGCAGGTTCCGATCGCCTGCGCGCACCAGTTTCCGACGTTGACGACCGAGATCGAACCGCGAAATGCCGAAATCGGTCTGGCCGCCGGCTTGGGTGTGGTGACCTTCCGGGACACGACCGGGCCAGCGTGGTTCAAGGGCGGTCACAACGATTGGACCGGCAACATGGTCGTGTGCCTCGAGAACCTCCGGCGCTGCGTGGTCCTGCTGGCCAACGACGTTCGGGCCGAGCGCATCTATCCGGCGATCGCGACGTTGATTCTCGGAGAGACCCGGATGCCGTGGACATGGGAATATGAATGGCTGGACGCGGATTGAGTGGAACCGGACGATTCAAAGACTCAAGATGCCGGCGGATCCGGCAAGCGCGCGCTGGTCGCCGCGGCGATCGGCTGGCGCTGGGCGATTGCCGTACTCGCCTTGGGACCCGCATTCGGGGTTGGCGCGATCGTGCGGTTCCGAGGCTCGGCGGACTTGCGAGAGGGCCAGCGATTATGAAAAGCAACGGGAAGTCTCCAGCGCGAAGTCGTCGCAACGATTCGGCTGCGCGTACTGCCGGGACCCACTCCACTACCGAGCGCCCGGGCGGCGATCGTATTCGAAGAAATAACGGGCTGCCCTGCCGCCCGAGGACGTAAACTGCGAGGGTCCGGCTGCGCCGCGACCAGGAGGCTCGACCATGCGGGGAATCGCCAAGACGCTGCTCCTCATCACCCTAGCCCCGGGGCTCCTGGCGGCGGGTCCGAGCCCGACCCCCCAGATCCCGCGCCCCGAAGAGCGCGAGGCCCTGCGTAAGGGTGAACTCAAAGAACAGCCGTCGTCTCCCTTGCTCGGTGGGGCGTCGGACGACGTGGACATCACGCACTATTTCCTCGATCTCGATTTCCAACCCTCGCCGATCCCGGGCGCGAACGGCACCGTGACCGGCGCGGTGACCATCACCGCCGAAAGCCTGGTCGACGGCCTCCAGCACCTCGTCCTCGACCTGCGCGCGAACATGACCGTCGGTTCAGTCATGCAGGACGGCCAACAGCTGGGCTTCTCGCGTCCCGGCGATCTCCTGGACATCACGCTCGACGCGCCGGTCGACACCGGCCAGTCGTTTGCGGTCCGTGTCTCCTACAGCGGTCAGCCCACCCCGACAGGTTTCGGCTCCTTGAGATGGACCAAGTACTCGTCATCGGGGTCTGGGCAGATGGTCTCTTCCCTTTCCGAGCCCGAGGGCGCGCGCGATTGGTGGCCGTGCAAGGACCGACCGGACGACAAGGCCCTAGTCGAGGAGTGGTGGACTGTTCCCAGCGGCTGGACCGCGACGGGCAACGGGGTGCTGCTCGGCATCGATTCGATGGGCCTGACCAAGAGTCGCTTCCGCTGGCGGCCGACCCATCCTCTGACGACCTACCTGGTCTCGATCGCGGCGACGAACTACGTCTCGTTTTCACAGACCTACACGCCGCTCGCGGGCGGGTCAATGCCGGTCGTTTTCTACGTCTACCCAGAAGACCTTGCCGATGCGCAGCAGTCGTTCAGCGCCACGACGAGCATGATCGAGTTTTTCGCGCAGCAGTTCGGCGAGTACCCTTTCGTCGAGGACAAGTACGGGATGAGCGCGTTTCCGTGGGGCGGCGCGATGGAGCACTCGACCAACACCTCCTACAACTACGCGCTGATCAACGGCGGGCACAACTACGACTGGATCATCGCGCACGAGCTCGCGCATCAGTGGTGGGGCGATTCCCTGAGTCCGCGGTCCTGGCAAGACATCTGGCTGAACGAAGGTTTCGCGACCTATTCCGAGGCGCTGTGGTGGGAGCACCTGAACGGCGCGTCGGGCTACCAGAGCTACATGAATTCGTTGTGGCGCACGTCCTTCAGCGGACCCGTCTACGCCAACTCGAACTGGTTCGGCGCGACCGTCTACGACAAGGGCGGCTGGGTGCAGCACATGCTGCGCGGAGTTCTGGGCGACACGGCCTTCTTTGCCGGTATGCGCGACTGGTACTCCCAGCACAAGGACGGTGTGGTCGATACGGCGACATACGCCGATCACATGGCGGCGCGCCATGGTTCGCCACTCGACTGGTTTTTCAGTGAGTGGGTCTACGGGATCAACTCGCCGCGATACGAGTACGGTTGGACGACGGCGAACGTGGGAGACGGGACGTTCCGAACCTGGGTCCGTATCCGCCAGGTGCAGACTGACGCGGGGACGTTCACGATGCCGGTGCGGTTGACCTTGGTCACGGACGCGGGCGACGACGTGCGTACCGTCTGGAACGATCAGGCGGATCAGGACTTCGTGCTCGAATCGAACGCGCCGCCGATCGACATCGTCTTCGATCAGGCGGACTGGATCCTCAAGGCCTCGGAGGTTGAGATCGTGCTCTCCGATTCCGACGGCGATGGCGTTCCTAATCGCAACGACAACTGCCCCTCAGGCGTCAATCCGGCACAGGCCGATCTCGACGGCGATTCGCTCGGCGATGACTGCGACTTGGATGACGACGGTGACCTCCTGTCCGACACGACCGACTGCGCACCGCTCGACGCGACGCAAGGGGTGCCCGGCGAGGTGGCACTGTTGAGCGTTTCCGCGGTCAGCGGCACGGCGCACCTGGCGTGGACCGCGGCGCCACGTGCGGACGCCTACGACATCTCGAGGGGACTGCTCTCGACACTTGTATCGAGCGCCGACTACGGCGCATGCTTCGCGACGCTCGTCTCCGCGCTGTCGACCGATGATCCCGAATTGCCACCGACGGGGGACGGCTGGTTCTATCTCGTCCGCGGCCAGGACACCGGCTGCGGCGGCCCTGGCCCCGTAGGTGCCGACTCCGACGGCAACCCCCGCCCGTCGCCCTGCCCGTGACTCGTGGGCTGGCGAGGTCAGCGCCCTCGAAAATTACGTCGTCGATCTGAAAGCGCGACTTGACGCGTTCATCCACGGGACCGCTCCCGGCCTCGTGGAGCGCGGCGCAGAGGCTCGACACCAGCGAAAGCGTGAGATCGGTGATCGTCCCGAGGACGATGAACAGCGACCAAGAGATCTCGCGCTGAAGGCGATGGTCCACGCTTCCTCGCATCGAGCCCACCGTCTCAAATACGGAGTGGTGAACCGGCGGAACCCCCCTTCCGGTCATCGCCACAAGGGTTTTGGCGTATCGCACCCGGCGAGTCGACCCAGGAAAGGCCTTTCGGTACCATGCGCAATCTTTGACCATTCGGGGAGATCACCATGGGATTCTTCGGCGCGATCCTTGAAAAGCTTGGCATCCGTAGCGAGGCCGCACCCACACCTCCAACTCCGGCCACGGCGACGGGCTCAACCCCGGTGCCCGCCCCGCCCGCGCCCGCGCCCGCGCCCGTTGGGCTCGTCGATGTCGTCGCGCAGCTAGAGAAGCGCGCGGCAGCGAACTCGCAGAAACTGAACTGGCGAACCTCGATCGTCGACCTACTGAAACTCCTCGAGATCGACAGCAGCTTCGCGGCCCGCAAGGAGCTGGCCATCGAGCTCGGCTGCCCTGCGGAGATGATGGGCGAGTCGGCAAAGATGAACATGTGGCTGCACAAGACCGTGCTCGCACGCATCGCCGCGAATGGCGGCAACGTGCCCCAGGATCTCCTGGACTGACTCGGCTCCGCAATTTTCAATCGAAAGGGACATGCAGATGCAAATTACCGATTTCATTCAACAGATGGGCGGAATCCAGTCGATCGCACGGGAGCTGGGCGTCAACGAAGCCCAGGCGGCGAGCGGCGCCGCGGCGTTGGTCCCGGCGATCCTAGGTGGTTTCAAGAATCAGGCTCAGGCGCCGTCCGTGGGACTCCAAGGGCTCGGCGGCCTGCTCGCACAACTGGGCGGCGGCAGCCTACTCGATAATGTGTTGTCACCGGAGCCGACAGACGTGAGCCGCGGCAACAACGTGCTCGGACAGATTTTTGGCTCCAAGGAAGTGAGCCGCACGGTCGCGCAGAGCGCGGCTTCGCAGTCAGGGCTCGACCCGAGCTTGCTCAAGAAGATGCTGCCGATGCTGGCGATGATGGTCGCGGGCTACATGGCGAAGCAGCGCAGCGGGGCGGCGCAGGCGGCCCCGGCAGGCGGCGGGTTGGGCGGCCTACTGGGAGGCTTGCTCGGCGGCCAATCCAGTAGCGGCGGCACCACAACCGGACTCGCTTCGATGCTCGACATGAACGGCGACGGCAATGCGCTGGACGACATCTTGAAACTGGCCGGCAAGGCGCTGGGCTAGTCGCCACCCATCGGCGGCGATGACCGGCGTACGGGCCGATCGTCGCCGCGATCCAGACGATCGATCTCGAGCTCCTCGCCGGCTCGGATGGCGTGCCGTCGGCCCCGGCCGTCGGACTCAGCGCCCGAGCCGCGCTGTCAACAGCCCGCAAGCCGCGGTCGCCGCCGTCAGCACGATGCCCCAGGCCACGTCCGCGGCGACCAGAGTGAGAGTCCAACCCTTCAATACCGCGTAGTTGGTGAACGCGTACGTTCCGTAGGCGAGACCGCCGAAGACAGCTCCGTTGAACAGCGCCAACCGCATTCCGCCCGAGGTCAACGCGGGCACGACCGCGAAGTAGACGACACCCGCCGCATACATCAGGTAGAAAGCCGCAGCCGCGCCGATTCGAGGACTCGCCTGTAGAAGTTCGCCGACCTGCCGAGCGTACATCGGTTGAACGACCCACTTGATCCAGACGATATCGATCACCAGAAACGCGGCCAACACGCCGGCAAACGCTTTTGCAAAGGTCATAGAGCCTCCCGCCAGACGCCGCTTCGACGAAGCGCACATAGCGATCTGTCATTGTACAGGCTTCGCCGGGCTTAGGTTCGCGAGCGCGTCGTCGAAGATGGCGGTCGTTGCCATCGGTCATCCCTGCGGTCTGGCCGCCGACCACGAGTAGACCTTCCAGAGCAGTTGCCGTGTCAGGAAATTCAGGGGGATCAAGAAGATTCCGTACCAGAAGGTTCCGTACAGGAACACGAGGATGAGGGACAGGTGGTCGTGGAGGTCGAAGTTCGTCCAGCCGCCGCGCTCGTAGCACAGGATCACCCGTTCGATGACGACGAAGCTCAGCCAGTAGACGAAGATCCCCAGATAGTAGTTGGCGATCCCGTGGAACAGGCTCTCCTGCCCATCCCGCCGTCGCCGCGACCCGATCGTGTAGATCCCGGCGACGACGCCGGCGATCGCACCGGCCAGCATCCAGGCCGGCGCGAAGGCCTCTTTGAACCGTCCGCCCATCAACCAGACCGCGATGAGGTTCCAACCAATGCCGAGGACGACCGACACCAGAATCACTGGTCCCACGCCTGATTTTGGCAGCATTCCTCTCGCCTTCAGTTCGCGACAGATATTACAACGGTCATGGCGTAAACTGGCGTCCGCCCATGGCCCCCGACGAGCTGTTCGAGAAAATCAACGCCGGCAAGACCGATGAGGTCCTTGCCACGATCGAGGTCGACCCTGCGCTCGTGGCCGCACGGGATCGGGGCCTGGGCCGCGCGCCGCTCATCTTTGCCGCGAACCGGTGCCAGACCGACGTGGTGACCGCGCTGCTCGACGGCCGGGCGGAGTATGGCGGTCACGCGGAACTGGCGGCGCTGTTGCGCGGGCACGAGAGTGTCTGACTCCTTCCCATGGCTTGCGGACTAAGATGTCATGCGATGAGCTATCCCAATCTTCGAAATTCTCGGACCTCGGCGGCCTTCGTGGCCGCGGCCCTTGTCGCCTTTTCGGCCCAGTCCGCACCCACGAAGGCTCCGCTCTCACCCTCGATCGACCAGTCGGTGGCCGCCCAGAGCTGCGCCGCCGGTCGCGTCCGCGGCGCGTTGTTCGAGGCCACCGCGCTCGCACCGGGCGCCAAGGGTTCGGCGCGCTTTACGGTAAGCCACGGCGCGATTGAGATTGCGCTCGCGGTCTGGGACCTTCCGCCCGCGACAGATGTCGGTCCGGGCTTTCTGACCCACTCTGTCTGGGCGATCACGGCCGAGGGGCTCGCGGTCCCGCTCGGAGAGCTCGTAGTCGAGCGCGGTCGGGGAAAGCTCCGTACGCTGACGCCGCTGTCGTCCTTCGGTCTCATCGTCACGGCCGAGCCGCACTTCGCAATCGCCGCGCCGAGCGAGGCGGTCGTGTTGCGCACGGCGGGTGACACGAGCTTGACCGCGCGTTATCGGGCTGTGGCACGATCCGCCTATGAATACCTCGCCGCCGCGCAGGGCATCCCCCTCGCTCTCGCTCAGGCCACGAGCGCCACGCGGCTGGCTCACGATCAGGGTGCGGCCGAGTTCGCCGCCGAGCCGATGGCTCGGGCCGAAAACGAGTTGGCCCGGGCGCAGGGGTTGTTCGCGAACGACCCGCGTTCCGCACTCGGTGCCGCCGTCGCTCGCGACGCGACGCAGGCAGCGGGCGTGGCCGCCGCGATCGCCGTCGAGCGCTACGCCGAGCTTCGATACGAAAATCTGCTCGCCGAATCCGCGCGTCGAGAGGCCGCGGCCGAGGCGGCCGCGGATGAAGCGCGCGCGGCTGCGGATGAAGCGCGGTGGAAGGTTTCCGAGACCGAGGCGCGTGAGGCGAACGAGATCCGGCGGCGCGAGCAAGCCGAGGTGACCGCAGCACAGGCCGAGATTGAAAAGCGCGCGCTACGCGGACGGTTGCTGCAACAACTGAATCTCGTCCTCGAAACCCGCGATTCGGCTCGGGGCTTGATCGTCAATCTCGGAGACGTGCTCTTCGACGTTGGACGATTCACCCTGCGGTCCCCGGCCCGCGAAAAGCTAGCCAAGCTCTCGGGCCTGGTCCTGGCAAATCCCGGACTGCGCCTGGAAGTCGAAGGCCACACCGACTCGACCGGTAACGACGATCTCAACCAAGAATTAGCGGAAGACCGCGCCGCCGCCGTCCGCGACTACCTGGTGGAGCAGAGAGTCGCCGAGGATGCGATCAGCTCGCGCGGCTACGGCGAGACCCAGCCGGTCGCATCGAACGAAACCACGGCGGGTCGCCAGCAGAACCGCCGCGTCGAGATCATCGTTTCGGGCGACGCGATCGGGACGATGGACGGCGGCACACGGCCATGATCATGCCGATCGGTGACGACAACCGGGACCGTCATCGAACACCCTGGGTCACCTGGACGTTGATCGCGATCAACGTCGCCGTCTTCGTCCTATTGCAAGGCGTCGGAACGAACCTGAAGTTCACCTACGCGTTTGCCACGGTGCCGCAAGAGATTCTGACCGGGCATGACCTGGTCACAGCGGGCGAACAGGTTCAAGATCCTGTCACGGGCCGCGTCGTCGTACTGCCGGGACTCGGACACACGCCGATTTCCGTCTACTTGACCCTGTTGACCGCGATCTTCATGCACGGCAGCTTTGCGCACCTGTTCGGCAACATGCTGTTCCTGTGGATCTTCGGCGACAACGTCGAAGACCGGGTCGGGCGCGGGCGGTTTGTCGGCCTGTATCTAGCCTGGGGTCTCCTGGCGTCACTGGCCCACGTGGCCACAACCGTGGCCCTTGATCAGGATCGGGCGATCCCGAGCCTGGGCGCTTCAGGAGCGATTTCCGGCGTGCTCGGAGCCTATCTCGTCCTGTTCCCCCATCGCCGGGTCACTGTGATGTTGCTGCGCATGGTCACCCAGGTGCCGGCGATCGCGGCGATCGGAATGTGGTTCGCGTTTCAGGTGATCAGCGGACTCGGGATGCTCGGTGGCACGGGCGGCGGCGTCGCCTACGGGGCGCACATCGGTGGATTTGTGGCTGGGCTCGTACTGATCAAACCGTTCGATCCGGGGCCACGGCGACCCGCGGGACTGACGCTCGATCGACGCAACAACCGTAGCTGACCGGCGGCGCCGGTGAGTCTCGCGAATCCAACGATCAGCGTCGTGATCCCGACCTACAATCGGTCGGCGTTGTTGTTGACAGCGCTCGCGTCGGTCCACGCACAGACCTACGAAGACTACGAGATCGTCGTCGTCGACGACGGCTCGGCCGACGACACACGAAAGGCGCTCGAACCATTCGCCGACGGCCTGCGCTATGTGTACCAAACAAATCAGGGTGAAGCCGCGGCGCGTAACCGCGGCATTCAAGAGGCCCGGGGCGAGTGGATCGCCTTTCTCGATTCGGACGATTGCTGGGTGTCGGAGGCACTGGCCACGCTGGTCGTCGCCACGCGGCGCTTTCCCGAGGCCGGCCTGATCGCCATGCGGGCACGACGACTCGGCGAGGACGGATCGGTCAGTGGACCGCCACGGGGCAAGACCAGCAAGGGTCCGTACTTTTCGACGGAAAGTCTCTTGTGGGGTGACAGCGGCGGCGTACTGACCCCGATGGTGCGACGCGAGATCTTGATCGCCGCAGGAGGCTTCGACACCTCGTTTCCGTCGGCGACCGACATCGATATGTGGATCCGGCTGTCGTTCAGGACCCGGCTCGTCGGCATTCCCGACGCGTTGCTGCTGCGGCGGATTCACGCCACGAACCTCTCCCGTGACCGCGCCAAGAATGCGGAGATGTGGCTGCGGATCCTCGACCGGCTCGAGCGGGAGCACCCCGATTTCGTTCACGAGCATTCATGGACCTTGCGCAGGGCGAAAGGTAAGGAGCATTTACGACTCGGGCGTGCGCTGCTGCGTGCGGGGGCTCGCGACGCGGCGAGCCTAGCCCGCGCGAGAGAGAGCCTGCTGCAGAGCATCCGTTACTTTCCGTTTTTCCTCCGCAGCTACCTTTCCCTTGCCGCGAGCTTCAAGGCGTCGTTCGGACGAGGCTCGATCACCAAGGACGGGGCCTGATCTCCCCGTATCCGGACGGAACTCGATCGCGGCGCTACTGTCGCGCTGGCCACGCAGGGTCTTTTTCAACTGTCAACACAACCGTGGCGATACCGCAGGCTGCGGCTGGTAGGAACGAGCGCTTTCATTCAAGATCATTCCCAGTTTGGCGAGAATGGTACATGAGAAGATTCCAGACCCTGGCGTTCGGACGAGTTGCGGACCCGGAACTGCTTCTAATTTGGTCTCGTGGCCGCTCTTGGCGGCGTTCTGAGGAGTCACGATGGCGATTCGAATCGGAATCATGGGCTTCGGTCGGATCGGGAGAAATGTCTTCCGCATCCTCTATCCGCGGGAGGACATCGAGATCGGAACGATCGTCGACGTCGCCGAACCGATCGCGCTCGAATACCTATTGAAGTTCGACACGGTTCACGGCCGCTTCCACGAGCCCGTGTCGGTCGTTGGCGATGCCATGTACGTCAAAGGCAAACAGATAAAGATATTGCAGCGGCGAGCGCCTGGAGACGTCGATTGGCGGGAGCTCGGGATCGAAATCGTCATCGAGGCCACCGGGAAATACCGGACTCGAGAACTGCTGCAGCGCCATCTCGACATGGGGGCCAAGCGCGTGATCCTGACCGTCCCGCCGAGGGACGCCATCGACGCCTTGGTCGTCACCGGAGTGAACGATCACGTGCTGACGGCCGACACGCGGATCGTCAGCAACGCTTCGTGCACGGCCAACGCGGTCGCGCCGATTTGCAAGATCCTGGACGGCGCGTTCGGTATCGATCGCGGTTTGATGACGATCGTTCATGCCTATACGAACGACCAGCGCCTCGCCGATGTGCCGCACACCGAGATGCGTCGCTCACGGGCCGCAGCCGAGAACATCATTCCCACCGAAACCTGGGCCGCCCGCGCGGTCGGACAGATCCTTCCCGAACTCGAAGGCAAACTCGACGGCATGGCCCTCTGCGTCCCGGTGCCGGACGGGTCGTGCGTCGATTTGGTGACCAAGATGGAGCGCACGGTCACCCGCGAAGAGGTCAACGAGGTCGTCCGCTCCGCGGCTGCGACGCTCTACAGGAACATCGTCGAATATACCGATCAACCGATCGTGTCTTCCGACGTGATCGGAAACTCGCATTCAGCTGTTTTCGACTCGCTCTCGACGCAGGTGCTCGGCGGCCGACTGCTCAAGACGGTGACGTGGTTCGACAACGGGTGGGGTTACGCGCACAGGGTCGTCGAGACCGTCGCGCGATTGGCCGAGCTCGAACGCCGCGTGGAGGCCGTGGCATGAACCTGAAAACTAGCAAGACCCGCGTCGCGATCAACGGTTTTGGCCGCGTGGGCCGCTCGGTCTTCCGGATTCTCAGCTTTCGCGACGACGTGGAAGTCGTCGCGATCAACGATCTTTCCGACTTGCCGACACTGGCCTACCTCTGCCGCTATGACACGGTCCACGGCACCTATCCCGGATCCGTCGTCCTCGATGGCGATCGCCTCCGCGCAGGATCACAAAATGTCCAGCTGGTCAGCGAGCGCGAGCCGGCGCAGCTTCCCTGGGGCAAACTCGGCGTCGAGGTTGTGATCGAGGCCACTGGGGTCTTCCGCAAACGCGAACAGCTCGCGCGCCACCTCGAGGCCGGGGCGGGCCGGGTGATCCTCACCGTACCCTCCAAGGACGAGATCGATCTAACGATCGTGCTGGGCGTCAACGACGATGCTCTCTCGCCGCAGCATCGATTGATCTCTAACGCCTCATGCACCACGAACTGTTTGGCCCCTGTGGCCAAGGTCCTTCACGAGAACTTCGGCATCGTCAACGGCTGGGTCACGACGGTCCACGCCTACACCAACGACCAGCGTCTGGCCGACGTGCCACACAGCGACCTACGGCGCTCTCGAGCCGCGAGCGAGAACATCATCCCGACCACGACCGGTGCGGCGCGTGCGGTGGGCAAGGTACTGCCGGAGTTGGCAGGCAAGCTTGACGGCATCGCCATGCGCGTGCCCGTTGTCGATGGTTCGACGGTCGATCTGGTGGCTGAGCTCGAGCGCTCGACGACGGTCGCCGAGATCAATCAGGCGATGCGCAAGGCCGCCGAGTCGCCGGGCTTGAAAAACGTGCTCCAGTATTCCGAAGAGCCGCTGGTCTCGTCGGATATCATCCAGAATCCGCACTCGGCGATCTTCGATGCGCCGTTGACCCGCGTGCTGGGCGGCAACCTGATCAAGGTGCTGGCCTGGTACGACAATGAGTGGGGCTACGCCTCGCGGGTCGTCGACCTGATCTCGCGTTTGGCGCAATTTCCGACTCCGGCGGCGATCTCGCGCGATTGATCGCTCGGGATCGTCGACACGCTCGGCTGCCGGAGGAGCGCGCGGCCTGTGGGTTGGCATCCCGCCTCGCTCAACGCCATTCGGACACGTCGCAGACGGCCAGGAGCCTGGACCCGGCGTTCGAACTCAGCGACACGCAACGACTCCGCGGACCGCTACAATCCGTGAGCTTTGTGTTCTTCAGTTGGAGTCAGTGGCCGGGTAGGGAGGGCAAGCGATGACAGACACGATCTTCGAAGGCGGCTGTCTGTGCGGATCCGTTCGCTATCGAGCCACGGGTGCACCTGTCGTGATCACAAACTGCCACTGCACCGATTGCCGCAAGGCGGCCGGCGCCCCATTCGTAACTTGGGCCGAGTTTCTGCC
>JANNRU010000184.1:0-1854 GCA_031401755.1 Acidobacteriota bacterium
CAGTCGCTGGGATCGGTGAAGTAGAGCTTGGCGCCGATCCGATCGAGTGCCACTCCCCCAGGGCGGGCCTTGCTGGCAACGAACACCACAGTCTCGATCCCCGTGCCATCGCGACGGACCCGCTGGATCTTCGGTGTGAAATTTTCGAATGAGAAGCTGGCCCAATAAAGCCTCTCGTCAACGGGATCGAACGTCAGCGCACCGGGATTCTCGGCCTCGACGGAGTCGACGACCACCACGGCGTTGGTGCCATCGAGATCGGCGCGGTGAATCGTGTCGGTGAGCTCGTCCGTCCAGTAGATCTGCCCGGCGGCCAGGATGGCGGGCGCAAAAGACAGCAGGCCGAGCAGCGGAATGATGAATCGTTGCCGCATTGACGAAACCTCCATCGTGGGGACGAGATCGTGCCAGTCCTCTACGCCAAAGAGCCGACGATGTCAAGCGTCGGGTTCCGAAACGGCGCCATTCTGGAAGCTGACGCGCGGGATCTCCTGTCTCACCTGGTTCAACCACGATTGCCGACGAGGCCGGAGTGGCCGGGGCGGGCCTCGACGGTGACGAGAAAGTACCGGTCGCCCGGGGGCGGCGGGACGGCCAACGAGTTATTGGTCCGATCGCCATCGAGGTCGTCGATCGCACAGCTTGAGCCAGTAGTTAGACACTCAGCCGCAGAACCTGGCCGGGTTGGATCGTTTCGAGCGCCGCCTGCAATCTGGGCACGACAGGGAGCAAACTTGCGAGTCGGTTGCTTGCCGCTTGGGGCGTGATGAACGCATCGTACTGCCCTGCTGCGAGTGCCAGAAGTGCTCCGTTCTTGATTCCGGACCCTCCGGCCTCGGCAACGGTGGAAACTACGTGCCCCAGCAGCTCCCGGCCGAGCTTTCGGGGCAAGCACTCGTCAAGAAGTACCCGCACTGTTCACCAACGCGCTTCGTGCGCTTTCCAGTGCGGCGATCGCCTGCTCCCGCGTCACGGTCGGAAAGTCGTCGATGAAATCATCGATACGGTCGCCTGCCTCGAGGTAATCGAAGAGGTTCTGCACGGAAACCCGCGTTCCGATAAAGACCGGTATCCCCCCAAGGATTTCCGGATCGGAGTGAACAACAGTCGTCATCTTCATGGTCCTCAATTTCGTGCGACGAATATGCGCCCAGCCCCATCCCGATGCCCACCTCCGTCGTTTTCTGGAGTTGAACTAGGAGATAATTCCGCGATCTCGATCAACCACGGCGTCCCGCCATCGGTCCGCGGTTCGGCATTCACCGGACCGCCACGCAGGCCGAGCGCAAGGCAACCCGTCTCGACCTCTTCGCGATCGCGATCGCGATCGCGTGACGTCGCCGGATCCAGACGCGACGGGGTGACTTAGGGCGTTCCGTGCAGACCGTCAGGCGCACCGACAAGCGGAGCCTCGAAGATTAGTCCCGGCAGCGCAAGCGTCAGCCTCAAGGTGCGTGCTTGACCGTCATCTCGGACTTGGAGCTCCGCACTTCTTCCGTCAAGTTCACGTAACTATTTCTTGATCAATACGACGTCCAGGTAATTGATATCGGATCGTTCGCTGAGGAATATGTCGGCCCGACTGGCAAGCATGTGAGACACGTTCACTGACGCTCTAGCTGGCGCCGAAATGACGAATTCTCCATTTTTCTGCGCGAAGTTCCATTCTGGACAGTGCGAAGTTCTTCGCTACCCGCCGCCCTGATCGTGCATCGTCTTGAGGGCGGACAATTCTGTACCCAAATCAATCCAGCGATCCACAAGCTCACGTAGTCTGGCGTAATTGCGTAGCTGCCGTCGAAGTTCGGCCAGGCTGCCGCGCTGGACGGCTCGCGTCGTGCTCTTGCCCTTGCG
>JANNRU010000185.1:0-2326 GCA_031401755.1 Acidobacteriota bacterium
CGGGGGCCGCGGGCCTGCTGCAGTTCATGCCCTCGACCGGCCGCCAGTACGGTTTACAAGTGGTCGACGGCTTCGACCTGCGCTACGACCCGGTCGCGGCGACCCGCGCGAACGTGCGCTACCTCGAACAGCGGTTTCGCGAGTTGAACGACAGCCTGGAATTAGCCCTTGCCGCGTACAACGGTGGCGAGGGGCGCTTGCGGGGACTCGCACGCAAACTTCCGGGGGTCAGCATCTGGGATCCGCGCTTCTTCTATTCGTTGCCGGACGAGACCCGCGATTACGTCCCGCGGATCCTCGCGGCGGCCTGGATCTTCCTGCATCCCGAGCGTTACAACGTCGCCTTCCCGGCACTGCCCACCGAGACGACGATGCTGACTCTGAGTGAGCCGACATCGTTGGTCGAACTGACGATCTGCCTCGGGCAGGAACAGCACGACGAAGGCTGGTTTCGCGTCTTGCGAAATTTGAATCCACGCCTTGGACCCGACGAGAGTCTCGAACGGGGCCGGGAGATCACGCTCCCCGCGATACTCGTCCCCGCCTACGAGCGCCGCTGCACCGCGGGTCCATTCCTCGAGATCGCCCGGAAGTTACGGCAGTCCGCTCCGCAGAAAAACGCAAACCGCCCGTCATCGGTGACCTACGTCGTGCGCAGCGGGGATACCCTGGGCAAGATCGCGACACGCCATCGCTGTGCGACCGCTTCGCAGATCGCCAAGCTGAACAACCTGCGCGGGCCGCGATATGTCGTTCACAAAGGGCAAGCACTGCGCATCCCCGCCTGCTCCTGAGCCAAGATACGACCGCCGGTCGACGGCGGGCTTGTCCGGCGCTTTCCGGTTCCTCCGGGTTACCTGCGGGGTACGAGTTCGCCGGACGTCATATCGGCCCGGTTTCCCGAGCCGTTGCTACCGATTCGCCGTAGACTCCTGGGGTTCTCGATCCAATACGAGGGTCTGATGTCACGATCCACTCCGTTCGGTGTGATGCTTGCGGTCCTGCTGGCGCTCCTGGCTCCCGGCCGGGCCGTGGCCGGCAGCGACCTCAACGAAGTCGGCGCTTTTCTGGTCTTCCCCGCCGTCTTCGCGCTCAGCGTTCCGACGAACGACCTCGAAACCTACCTGGCGATCGTCAACACGGACAGCGCAGCGGTCACCGCCCACGTCTCGTTCATCAACGGGCTTGCTCTTCCCGGCACCGCACCCGAATGCTACGAGTGCGACTTCAATCTCCCGCTGACCGGGAACGACACCGAACTGTTGATCGTACGCGTCCAAACCGGCGCGGGATTCACCCTCATCGAGAGCGAGGACCGAACCGTCTCCCACGGCTGCGACCAGGTGGCCGGATTCGTCACCGTCTCTCTCGAGAACGCTGCGGGCAACAGCACCACGAGCAACGTACTCCTCGGCTCGGAAGTGATCGTCGACTACACCAACGGGATGGCCTTCTCGCTGCCGGCGATTCCGTTCCAGGGCAAACTCGGCGGCGACGGCGATAGAGACTTCGGCTTCGATGACGTCGAGTACGGCAAACTACCGCGCTACGTCGCGGCCGACTTCCTCGCGCCCGACTTTCCGAACACAGTCTTTCGCGGTCGTGGCGGTCTCATCGCCTTCACCTTGAATTTTGAGCGCGGCCGGGCTCCGCGCAGCAGTTGCACGGTGACCGGTTACGACGCGGCCGAGCATCCGTTTTCCCGCGGGTTTTCTTTCGGCTGCTGGGGTATCGCCGACCTGTGCAGCATCAGCAGCGAGTTCTGCTATCCGAATCTGGGGAGCGGGTTCTGCCAGCCCTACACACCCGACCCGGATTTCGACGCCGAGGACGAGTGCGACACCCACGGCTGGATGAAACTGGACTGCCGGGTCCGCGAAGATCCCAACGCGCCACCCGCTATCGCCGACGCGCTGGGTGGCGTCCACGGCGTGATCATCCAATACGCGCCCCCGGGATCACGGTTGCGCCGGAACGACCCGACCTCGCCGACCACGAACGGCTGGGTCGCCTGGGGCCGTGCGCTGTACCAAAGCGTCACCGCGGGCGACGCCGTGACCCTGATGTTTGAGTAGCCCGGGCCTCAGCGGCGTTCGAGCGTGTAGCGGATCCTGGCGAAGACTTGGTCCGCCCGAACCCAACCCGCCCTCGGACCGCCCACTTTCTTGCCTTCCGCGTCGATCTCCACGTCGACAAGCTCGACCCGGCACCAGCGCTCAGCCCCGTCTTCGGTCCGCCTCGCGGTGACGCGCACGGTCGAACCGTCGGGGACGCGCGGCGCATCCACTGTGTAGGACAACTCTGCCCGGCGGGGATCGCCGGACTG
>JANNRU010000186.1:0-2958 GCA_031401755.1 Acidobacteriota bacterium
CTTCTTCATGTTGTCGGCTTGGTCGAGTGGGTTGAAGATGATCGAAACGTAGAAAAAGCAGAAAAAGATGATCAGCGCAAAGTAGAGCAGCGCGTAGAGTGGCGCCGCGTAATCGAGTTGCCGTAGCGCAGCCTGGATCCAGCCCATTTCGGCCAGCGCGGGCATGGTGCCAAAGGTTTGCGGGATCGCCAGCATCGACGAGGCGAAGATCACCGGAATGACCCCGGCCGTATTGACTCTCAGCGGCAGGTAGGTTGACGATCCCCCGTAGACCCGTCGACCGACGACACGCCGAGCGTATTGAATCGGGACGCGCCTCTGCGCTCGCTCGACGAGGACCACAGCAGCCACGACCGCGACCATCAACGCGATCAAGAACAAGACCGCGATTGGACTAAGACTTCCCGTGCTCAAATCCTGAATCGTCCCCTGCACGGCGCCAGGGAGGCCGGCGACGATTCCGGCAAAGATGATTAGCGAGATGCCATTGCCGATTCCGCGCTCGGAGATTTGCTCACCAAGCCACATAATGAACGCGGTCCCCGTCGTCAGGGTCAGAATCGTCATCGAACGGAAGGCCCAGCCCGGATTGGCGACGATCTGCCCGGCTGCGCCGCCACTGGACGACTCCAGCCACAGCGCGATTCCAAACGATTGGATGATGCTGAGGACGACGGTTCCGTATCGCGTGTACTGGGTGATCTTCTTCCGGCCGGCCTCGCCTTCCTTGGAAAGCTTCTCCATGTACGGCCAAACGACCGTCAGCAATTGCAAGACGATCGAGGCCGTGATGTAGGGCATGATCCCGAGGGCGAAAATCGTCAATTGACTGAAGTAACCGCCCGAGAACAGATCTACGTAACCGAGTAGACCGCCTTGCTGGGAGTCGAAGAGACGTCCCATCGCTTCCGGGTCGATTCCGGGGGTCGGGATGTGGCCGCCCACCCGGTAAACGGCGAGCAGCGCCAGAGTAAATAACACTCGGGCGCGCAAATCCGGGATCGAAAACATGTTCTTGAAAGCTTGAATCATCGTCGATCTTCCGTCACGCCGCTGTCGCGACGATTGGCTGCGCCTTGCCGCCGGCAGCCTCTATTTTCTGGATCGCCGATTCGGTGAATCGATGCGCGCGAACGACAAGCGCTACGTTGAGCGCTCCGTTTCCCAAGATCTTCACGTCCGCGCCGCCCTTCTTGAGCAGTCCGACTTCGTGGAGCAGTTCCGGCGTCACCTCGGTCCCTGCGGGAAATCGATTCAGACGATCCACGTTGACGGTCAGGAACTCCACTCGGAACAGATTGTGGAAACCGCGCTTGGGAATTCGCCGATGCAGGGGCATCTGGCCCCCTTCGAATCCACGCTTGCGGGAGTAGCCGCTACGGGACTTTTGCCCCTTTTCCCCGCGGCCGGAGGTCTTGCCCGTTCCGGACCCAGGCCCGCGTCCAATGCGCTTGCGCGGTCGACGGGATCCCGGAGCAGGACTCAACGAGTGAAGCTTGGTCGACATAGCGGCTACTTCGCCTCCTCGGTGCTCTCAACGACCACCAGATGCGGGATCTTGCCGATCATCCCGCGAACCTGCGGGTTGTCCGGATGGGTGCGCACGCGATTGATGCGACCGAGCCCGAGCGCGCCCAGGGTCGCCTTCTGGTCATAGCTGAATCCAATGCCGCTGCGGACCTGACGCACCCGTAGGCGCGCCCCGGTTTTGGTCGCCTCGCTCATCGCTTCATCTCCGCGTTCAAGTCCTCGATCGGGATTCCGCGAGTGCGCGCTACGCTTTCCGCGTCTTTGAGCGAAAGCAGACCATTCATCGTCGCGCGGAGGACGTTCTGCGGGTTCTTGGTCCCCAGCGACTTGGTCAGGATGTCGTGAATGCCGGCGGACTCGAGAACAGCACGAACCGCGCCGCCGGCAATGACGCCGGTCCCGGGTGCAGCCGGTTTGAGCATGACCGCCCCGGCACCGAATCGGCCGACGATCGGATGGGGAATGGTCGTGCCGCGACGCGGAATCCGCACCACGTTACGCCGGGCGCGCTCGACGCCCTTCGCGATCGCGGACGGGACCTCGCGCGCTTTACCGGCTCCGAAGCCGACCCAGCCGTTCCCGTCGCCAACGACGACCACGGCGGCGAACGAAAAGTTCTTACCGCCTTTCACGACTTTGGTCACGCGATTGACGTGCACGACCCGCTCCCGCAACTCGCCGGGCCCGTCCTGGCTGTAGTCCATGGCCACTCTTCCGCTCCTCGCCGCGCCTGTCAGCCGCCGCCCGGATTTCGGGCAACCGACTCGCCAAACGCCATCAGAATTGGAGTCCTTTTTCTCGGGCGGCTTCCGCCAGCGCCCGCACGCGTCCGTGGTAGGTGAAGCCTCCACGATCGAATGCAACTTTCGAGATGCCGCTCGTTTGCAAGCGCGCGGCGATCAGTTCGCCGACGAGCTTCGCCGAAGCGACGTTACCGCCATGCTTGATCTTGGGTCGCAACTCCGGATCCAGCGTGGAAGCACATGCCAGTGTTCGATGAGCCAGGTCGTCGATCGCCTGGACGTAAATGTGCTTCTCGCTTCGGAAAACCGCGAGTCGAGGGCGCTCCGCGCTGCCCGTGACGCGCCGCCGAACCCGATAGCGCACGCGCCGGCGCACTGCCTTGCGATCGATCTTCGAAACCATTCCCGTTCCTCCGCCTACTTCGCACCGGCTTTGCCGGCCTTTTTACGCAAGATTTCGCCCTGGTAACGGATTCCCTTTTGCTTGTAGACGTCGGGGGGCCGGAGCGCCCGGATGTCCGCAGCGACTTGGCCGACCTGTTGCCGATCGCATCCGGTGATCGTTAGCACGTTACGATCGATGCGAACCTCAATCCCAGCCGCGATCGGGAAAACCACCGGGTGGCTATAACCGAGCTTGAACTGAACCGCCGGCCCCTTGACCTCGGCACCGTAGCCGACGCCG
>JANNRU010000187.1:0-3602 GCA_031401755.1 Acidobacteriota bacterium
GGTGGCGATCGCCGCCTTCGGCTCGTGGTCGCGGTACGCGTTCTTCGGCGCCCCCCTGGGGGCCGATCTCGCGCTGGTCGCGGCGGGTTACTGTTCGATCGCGCGATCAACCTCCGAGCTGGGCGAAGAATGAGTCGCAGCGATCGCGGGGGGCGTCCTCCCACCGCTCGCAGCCGGAGCCGAGCGTGCCGCGAATGCCCTCGATCACCTCGAGGCGTGCGGGGACCGTGTTCCAACCCTTGAACGCGCGGCCCAGCGAACCGACGCGCGTCAGGTTGCGACCCGCGAAGGCGTCGTCCTGGTTCATCAGTTCGCCCAGCACGCGCAGCGTCTCGCCCCGTATCCTCCCGACCTCCATGGGGGCGAGTTCCATCAACCCGACCAAATAAAGCACGCCCCACTGAAAGCGGGTCGCGCGCCCACGGGAACTCTCGTAGGCGCGCGCGAACCACTTCAGTGCGGCGTCGGGGTGACCCGCATCCCGCTCGATCTGCGCCAGCGCACTCATGAAATAGTAAGGCGACGCAGATCGCTCGACCTCGGCCTCGAGCAGCGTTCGCGCTTCGGCTTCCATCCCGACCCGCAGCAGCAGTCGAGCCGCCGAGCTCATGACCGCCTGTCGCTCGGCACCGGCTTGCGCTTCACGATTGGCGCGGGCGACCTCGCGACGCACCTCGCGACGCAAAGAGCGACTTACGCTCTCTTTCGGAGCCCTGCCGAGTAGATCGAGGTCGATGCGCGCACCCATCGCGTGGATGCGCTCGCCGATGCTGCGGTTCCCGTCCTTCGACACCGCGGTCATCGCACGCTGCCACGCGCGCACGAGCGCGCGGCGTTCGTCGCCCTCGCTCGGCGCGAGCGCGGCGATCGCATCGGAAGCGGCGTAGGACAAGAACTCGATGTTCGCGTCCAGCGCTTCGGGTTGATCTAGAATGCCGATAATGCGTTTTGCGGCGGACCTCCTAGACTCCTCGCTTTCGAACGGCGAGTCCCCCGTTGGGGCGGCCTCGAGCTTGGCCGTGAGCCATTCGCTCCACAGGCGCGACGACTCGGCGACGAACCCGGATGGGCAGGCAGCCGCGAGACGCGCCAAGACCGCCGCGCGCTCGTCCGGGCTCGGTCCGTCCTCGCGCTCCACGGTCCACGAGGCGAAGGCCAGCCGGCGCCACGTCGGACGCGGAACACTTCCGGAGACGCTATTCGCCAAAACCTCTCGCGCGAGTCGCTCGAGCGGAACGGCGCGGCGCTGCGCGTCGTCCAGTACGTCGAGAAACTCGGCTAACGGAACGCCCGTCGAAAGGCGCACCAATTCTTCGCCGTCGGGAGACAGAACGAGCATCGTCGGATAGCCGCGAACCTCGAGCTTCTCGCCCCAAGTCTGCGCGTTCTCATCGTCGCCGTCGAGATAGACCGGGATGAACTGCCTCATGCGCTCGGCGAATTCCGGTTTCGCGAAGATCGTCTTTTTGACCTCGTTGCATGGCGGGCACCAAACCGCGCCCCAGTAGAGAAACAACGGTTTCTGCTCTTGCTTGGCCGTTTCGAACGCCTCGTCAACCGGTCCCTTGTGCCAGGGGACGTCGGACGCGGACGCGGCTGAAAGCGTGAGAGTGAGTGAAACGACCGCGATGAACCAGTGAGCCATGATCGCCTCCCGCGAGCGAGAATAATCGAGTCTAGGACCGATCGCACACGGGCGCTCGGCGACCCCAGCGGGCTACGATAATCCCCAGGGGGGACCCGACCCATGTCCGGCGTTCGACACCAGCCGTCGCTTTTCGGCGAGCCACCGATCCCGGCCGGCCGCCGGGTCGAGAAGGTCGGCCCGGCCAAGCCGTCGGACGAACTGCTCGTGATGGCCGGTGCCTTGCCCCGTAATCTGCGGCTGGGCACGTCGTCGTGGAGCTTTCCCGGCTGGCGCGGACTGGTCTACGATCGCGAGGCCAATTCTGCAGAGCTCGCGCGCGATGGCTTGGCCGCTTACGCCCAACATCCATTACTGCGGACCGTCGGCGTCGACCGGACCTACTACGCGCCGGTCCCGAGCGAAAAGTTCGCCGAGTGGGCAGAGGTGGTTCCCCAGGGTTTCCGGTTTCTTGTCAAGGCCCCGGCAGTCTGCACATCCCCGTACGATCCTACAGTCCGGGCGACGACGCAGTCGCCCAACCCACACTTCTTGAATCCCACGTTCGCGACCGATGCGATCGTCGGTCCCGCACTCGCCGGCCTTCAAGGGAAGCTAGGCGTGATCGTCTTTCAATTTTCTCCGCTCCCTGCGACACTGCGCTCCCGACCCGATCGGTTTGCCGACGAGATCCACCGATTCCTGGGTGGCCTGCCGGACGGAGCGGCGTATGCCGTCGAGCTACGCGACCGTACCTTGTGGACGCGTCGGTTCGCCTGCGCCGTGGTCGATGCCGGCGGGTCGCCCTGCTTCAGCTTGCACCCGCGCGTTCCCGCGCTCGATGAGCAACTGTCCGCAGCGGAAGGGTTGGAGATCCGAACACTGGTAATCCGTTGGATGTTGCACACCGGGCAAGACTACGACGAGGCCCGTCGTCGCTACGCCCCCTTCTCCGAACTCGTCGATGAGGATCCGGGGAGTCGCAATGCGGTCGCTGCGCTGTGTCACAGGAGCTTGGCCGAAGGCAAGGAGACATTGGTCATCGCCAACAACAAGGCCGAAGGCTCGGCTCCCCTCACGCTGGCCGCGCTCGCGCGAGCGATCCTCGGATCCGCCGGTCCAATGCCGGATTCAAAGAATTCACGATGACGGCGCCGTTGGACGTCGAGCGCTGGCGCGCTGAGTTCCCCGCCTTGACGACGCGTGGAACGGACGGTCGCACGATCAGGTTGGACGGACCCGCAGGGAGTCAAGTCCCGCGGAGCGTCGCCGAAGCGATGGGCGGCTACCTTCTCGGACCGAACGCGAACCAAGGGGGCTATTTCGTTGCGAGTCGACAGACCGAGTGCGGCGTCGCCGACGCCCGTGCCGCGGTAGCCGACCTGCTGGGTACCGCCGATCCGGATCTGGTCGTCTTCGGCCCGAACATGACCTCGCTGACCTTCTCGCTGGCCCGCGCGCTCGGCCGAACTTGGAGCGCCGGTGACGAGGTCGTCCTGACCCGCCTCGATCACGACGCGAATGTCAGCCCCTGGGTGACCGCGGCCCGCGATGCCGGCGCGACGGTGCGCCGCGTGAGCCTTCGCGAGGACGGAACGATCGACCTGGACGAGCTCGCCAGTCTCGTCGGTCCGCGCACGCGCCTGGTCGCCTTCACCGCAGCATCAAATGCATTGGGCATTCGAACACCCATCGACCGCATTGTAAGTGTTGCCCGCACGGCGGGTGCCGAGGTATTCGTCGACGCCGTGCACTTCGCACCGCACGACGCGATCGACGTCGCGGCCTGGAATGCCGACTACGTCGTCGCCTCGGCCTATAAGTTTTTCGGACCCCACGCGGGTATTCTCTGGGGACGCCGCGAGCGGCTGGAGTCGCTACCCGTCGACAAGGTCCGGCCGTCGTCGAGTTCTTTACCGGATCGCTGGATGATGGGAACGCCGTCCGGCAGTAGCTGGAAGCGCTTGGTCGCGATCTC
>JANNRU010000188.1:0-3350 GCA_031401755.1 Acidobacteriota bacterium
CCTCTTCCTGAAGGAGAGGCACCGAGCGGATCCGGAGCTTGCGATGGAGCTGGTCGACGCGCCGAGTGCGTCAGCGACGATGACTGCATCGACCCATCCGTCGTGTGCTCTCCCCGCGGATCCTGCGTGCCATCAAGCTGCAGGAACGGCGTCAAGGACACTGTTTGGGGCGAGACAGCTATCGACTGCGGAGGCCGGTGCGATCCGTGCCGATTCGGGATCGCGTGCGAGGTCGACTCCGACTGCATTGACCTCAAGTGCGGCAGCGACAAGAAGTGCAATGCGTCGGAATGCGACGACCAGACCAAGAACGGCACCGAGTCGGCCATCGACTGCGGCGGCCACGAATGCCCACCATGCTCTCCTCGGATGACATGCCACGCCCACAGCGACTGCGACAGCGGCGTCTGTATCGATGGTCAATGCGTTGCGTCGACATGCGGCGACGGTGCCCAGAACAGGTTTGAGACCGACATCGACTGCGGCGGCGGCGAATGTCCGCCATGCCCGCTCTACATCAACCCCGGCACCGGCGACCGCCACTGAACCGCAGAGGCAGATGATGAAGCCACTTCGCGCTACGCTCCCCGCCCTTACCCTAGCAACTCTCTGGTTCGCTTGCTCGGGAGATCCACCGACCCCCGTGGATCCATATCCTCCAAAGCCATGTAGCAACGAAAGAGACTGTCCTGCTCCAGTGACCATGCTCTGTGGGAAGCGATCGTGCGAAGAAGGATTCTGCAAGCTCGAGGTCTACGAAAAGAGCAGGAGTGACGTGCGCGGCGACTGTTATGCCACCGTGTGCAGCAGTGGTGGGTATGGGATAGAGAGACCTGACTTCAGCGACGTTCGTGACGATGGAAACTCTTGCACGAAGGATTACTGTGAAGACGGACCGGAAAACGCGTTCGCAGTGAATAAGACGTTGGATCCTGGACCGGCCCCGAACGGATCCGGGTTCTGCAACGACACAGGCCGTATCGTTGAGTGCCTGAAACCAGAAGACTGCGGCGACATCGCAGCCACATGCTCTCGATTCGCACGCTGCATCCCGCTCACCTGCACAAACCACGCGCGCGACGAGGCTACAGGAGAAACAGGCATAGACTGTGGTGGTCTATGCGACGGATGCGGTGCGGACCAGCCGTGTGAGAGTGGCAACGATTGCTTGAGCGGCGTTTGCGGCGATGACAAGCGCTGCGTTGTGCCCAGCTGCAAGGACGGCATAAAGAACGAGGACGAGACAGATGTCGATTGCGGCGGAAAATACTGTGATCGGTGCCCTGAGGGACAGGGTTGCGAGAACCGTCGCGACTGCATGGATTACACCTGCTTCGCCGGCAAATGTCAGCCCCGGACGTGCGCCGATGGCGTGAGGAACGGCGACGAGGAGGACATCGACTGCGGCGCGGACTGCCCGCCTTGCCAGTACTGAGGAAGGACCGGCGTAGCGCCGCCGAGCCCGATGACGTGTGCCTCAACCCACGCGACCGGCGTCGAGCCCGTAATTCTGTGAGGCGACCGCCTTCCGGAGCTCTTCGATGGCGGGCCACCGCTCCCGCAGCGCCTCTTGGAGCTCGGTGGGGTTCGTGAGCAGGAGGCGAAGGTTGGGGCGCCGGCCTCCCGCGGGAAAGACCTGCGCCCCGGCGAAGGTCGTCTCGAAGATGCGACGCTCGGGATCGACCAGATCGGCGCCGAAGTTCCCGATCAGCTCGAACACGAAGACGTGCTCCTGCTCCCGTCCGGCGTTGTAGGCGAGCGCGAGATGAAGCGGCTCGTCCGCGATGCGCCGGTGCTGTTGTACGAGCTCGCGGAGCGGTGCCTCGATCTCGGGAAACTGTGGCTGGATGTACGGCATCGGCTTGCCTCCAAATGGCACGTGCAGACGCCACTATCGCACTGCACGGTCACCACGGCTACTCTCTGTCAGCTCCCGACGTGCCCTCGGGGTGCCGGCCGACGTCGCCGGTGAGCCACGCTTGGGAGTCGACCGCCGGGTCGACCGAGCCGACAGGGCCGTGGACGGACTCGGCACCCCTTCTGCCGTCGCCCGAGCAGCGCGGCGCGGTCTGTCGACCACGCCGCGCTCGACGCGGCGATCAGGCGGGCGGCGATGGGGCGGCGGGCGTCGCGGCGGGCTCATCCGCTGCGGTCGCGGGCGCTCCGGCGGGAGCCGGGTACCGCTCGAGCAGCGCCTGGAACGGGGCGAGCATCCGCTCGAGCCGCGTGCGCACCGGCCCGGTCGGGGTGCGGTCGATCAGCCACGCGAGCTCGCTGTGAAGCCCGTTGAAGTCGCTCGCGCACGCCGCCAGCGCCGTGCGGATGCGCTTGGCGCGCGCCATCGATCGCTGGTCGCCCGGACCCCGGCCGATCCCCTGGGCGAGCGCCTCCGTGGTCTCGCGGATCCGGTCGCGCACCGCGCTGACGCGCGCCTTCTTGGTGTCCTCCGCGAGCGCGCCGCGGGTCATGAGCTCCACCTGGTGGCGGCCGAAGTCGACCTTCTCGTCGTACGACAGCGTCGTCTGCGCGGTGCCGTTGCCCGAGAGCAACGCGCCCTTGAGCCTCGTGGCGGCGGCGCGGATCTCCGGATCCTCCTCCTCGGAGGCGCTTCCGAAGGTGTGGTAGAGCTTCCTTTGAGTCGAGTCCCAGCTCGCGTCGAGCCCGGCGAGCACCTCCGGGCTCGCGCCGAGCGCGTCCCGCAGCGTCGCGATCGACCAGACCGCCCGCAGCTTCCAGGCCACCGGGCGCGGGATGTCCAGCGGATCCTTTCCCAGCGTGTGTTGCTCGTTATCGTAACTCTCCGTGGCGATCTCGGCCCAGAGGCCCTCCGAGATATCGTGCGAGAAGGCGATGAACCCTTTCTCCGTGACGTAACCGTATCCATACCGCGTCATGGCGTGTCCCTCTTCCCTTGGTTTGTGGTGGGATGTACCGACTCGACCCATCGATTTACCTACTACCTACCAACGTCCGTCCCGAGAGGCGGACAACGATGGAGTCGGACCCGCGAGCGGCGCATGCCGGAAGGGGAGTCCCCTCCGCGGACGTGCTGCCGTCCCGCTATTAGATAAATCGTGAGCGGACCCCCGATCGGGTCACGACAATCGACATCGGCCCTCACTTTTCTCCCACATCGTCACCGCCCTGCTGTCGGGTGTGTGTGCTCCTGGCAGGTACGAAGGCAGGCGTGCCCCGGATGGGGTCGCCGGCAGGTCCGGGGCGCCTTGCAGGAACCTGCAAGGCACTCCGGCAGGGCGTGCAGGAACCTGCAAGGCACTCCGGCAGGGCGTGCAGGAACCCGCAAGGCACTCCGGCAGTGCCAGCGGGCGGCGCGGAGGCACTCCGGCAGG
>JANNRU010000189.1:0-3024 GCA_031401755.1 Acidobacteriota bacterium
GGCTTCTCGGCTGGGGCGAGCGCGGCGTCGCGGTCCGGTTGATCGCGGTGCCCCTGTTCTACGGCCATGCGATGCTGATGCGTTTCCGACTGGCGCGAGCGGCGACGGTCGCGGAGATTCTTGCGGTGGCTGCCGCCGACGGTTGGTTGCCGCCCGGCGCGGACCGGCCGCGGACTCCGCTCGAAGTGGTCGGCGAGTCGGTTGTTTCGATCGGAGAATTGGAGCCCGACGGTCAGGGTGGGTACTGGGCTTGGATCGTCAGCGGGGATCTGGTCGCCAGGAGCGTACGCGAAGCGATCGAGCTGGCCGAAAGTGCGAGGGAACTGTGATCGAAGCCGCCCCAAGACCTGTTTTTTCCTCTGCCCGGCGCCGTAACCGGTTTCGGCAGTTCGGGTTGATCACTCTCGCCGTGGCGCTGATTGCGGGGGACCTTCTTCCGGCGGAGCTTCCGGCGCAGCAGTCGTTGACCAACGCGCTGCTCGTCGAACGTGAAATGCTCCAAGAAGACGTCGCCAAGCACGCGGTCGCAGCGACGGCCAGGAACGCGATGGGCCAACGGGTGACCGATCTCCACCGCGCTCTTGACGAGGTTGTAGCCGCACCCGCGGTACAAGGGGCTGCCGAGCGTCTCGAACGCCTGCTCAGCCAGATCGACGTCGCCGAAGGTGACCGAGACGCCGCGTTCGACGCCGAGCGCCTCTTGCTCGAGCGTATCTTGGAGCGCGAACGGCGAATTGGGGCACTCGAACGACGCCTGGCCGAGCTTCGAAGTCGAGATGAGCGGCACGTTGTCGGTGAAGTTACCGGAACCTGGAGCCTCACGCTGATGCCGATCGATCAGCGCGGACGTTGCCGGCTGACACAAGACGGGACTCTCGTTCGCGGGACCTACGAGCTCGACGGCGGCTTCAGCGGTAGCCTGCAAGGGACGTTCGTCAACCGTACGCTGGTGCTGCAGCGAATCGACTCGAGACTGGGAAAGTCGATGGAGCTTCGGGGGGCGCTTGCCCCGGATGCGCAGCGAATGCGCGGCACCTGGTTGAACTTCGAACTCGCGGGCTCCGTCGGGGGCTCCGGCCATTGGGTGGCCGAACGACTGCCGACCGCAGAGGAATCGGAAAGCGAACCGTCACCCGAGCGCTGAGTGTTGCCTTACGAACTCGTGCTCGCTCTGCGCTACTTGCGCTTTCATCGCGGGAGGGCGTTTCTATCGGCGATCACGTGGATTTCCGTCGCCGGCGTGACGGTCGGGACCGCCGCCCTGGTCATCGCTCTCGGGCTCCAGGCCGGCTTCGTCGAGGACGTGCGCGCGCGTATTCGCAGTGGTAGTGCGCACCTGACAGTCCTCGCGACGGACCGCGTGATATTCGATGATGCGGATGGATTGATCCGGCGACTCGAATCGATCCCAGGGGTCTCCGCGGCCGCACCCTTGCTCCACACTCCAGCGCTAATCGTGGACGATGCGTTGGGGACCCACGGATTTTCGGAATTGCACGGGATCGCGCCGGCTGGACACACTCGGGTGCTGCACGGCTTCCACGATGGGCAATCGGGATTCGCAGTGCTTGACGAGCCGACGGACAGTGGCCGGGCGCCGATCGTGCTCGGCGCAGAATTGGCGCGAGAGTTGCGGGCGACGATCGGGGATTCGGTGCGGGTGATGGTACCCGAGATCACGCTCACGCCGTGGGGCGCGATGCCGAGGAGCATGGTTTTCGACGTCGTCGGGACGTACGCATCGGATCACTTCCAGGAGGACTTGCAGCGAGCCTACGTGACCCTGGAACCGCTTCGGGGACTCCTGCGCGCGCCCAACGGCACGAAGTGGGTCGAGGTTCGGCTTGACGATTTGATCGAGCTCGATGCGATGAAAACGCGGCTACGGGAGGCGATTGGCCCGGACTGGGTCGTGGTCGATTTGCTGGAGGCCAATCAGGGCATTCTACGTGCACTGAACACCGAGCGGGTCGTGCTGTTCCTGGCGATCGCGTTGATCGTGGTCGTCGCGGCGCTGAACATCGTTTCGACGCTGATCCTCATGGTGCATGACAAGATCAAGGAGATTGGGACCTTGACCGCGATGGGAGCCCGTCCACTGGGCATCGCCGCGGTTTTCATCTTGCAGGGGATCGTCATTGGAGTCGTCGGCACGGGGACAGGGCTTGCTCTCGGTACGGCGGCCTGTTACTGGCTCGATCGCTATCAAGTCATCCGCCTCGACCCTGAGGTCTATTACCTTGAGCACGTTCCGTTCACCGTTCAAGGGCCCGATCTCGCCGCGGTGGCTCTCCTCACGCTAGTGATCTCGTTTTTGGCCACGATCTACCCTGCGCTGAAGGCGGCACGACTCGACCCCGTCGAGGCGATCCGACATGAATGAGCTGTTGATCGAGGCCCGGGGACTCAGCAAAACCTATCTCAGCGGGCCGCGGTCAATCGAAGTGCTCGCCGGCCTCGAACTGACCGTCCGGGCGGGAGAGGCAGTCGCGGTGATCGGGGACTCCGGGGTCGGCAAGTCGACGCTGTTGCATCTGCTCGGGGCCCTCGATCGGCCAGATCGCGGAACCGTGCTCTTTGGCGGCCGCGACGTTTTCGCGGGAGGGCTCGCCGACCGGGCCCGTCACCGCAATTCCAACATCGGGTTCGTATTCCAGTTCCACCACTTGTTGCCCGAGTTCACGGCACTAGAGAATGTCGCCATGCCGCTGAGAATCGCCAGACGCCCCGGGGACCGGACCGAGACGGCTCGGGCGCTGCTCGAGGCGGTCGGCTTGGGCGGTCGGCTACACCATCTGCCCGCGGAGCTCTCCGGAGGAGAGCAGCAGCGGGTGGCCATCGCGCGCGCGCTGTCGGCCTCACCGGCCGTGGTCTTGGCCGACGAGCCCACGGGCAATCTCGATCCTCGCACCGGGACCGAGGTCTTTCGCGCCCTCCGCCAACTCCAATCCGAGCGAGGGTTTGCGCTAGTGCTGGCCACTCACAGCGAGCGACTGGCCCTCGGCTGCGATCGGATCCTGCGCC
>JANNRU010000190.1:0-5884 GCA_031401755.1 Acidobacteriota bacterium
GGCCTTTCTCGATGGGTGGGGGCAGCACTGCCGGGACGTGTTGGGTCACCGCCGCGCGGTCGAGCTAAAGCTCGACCGCGCCTGCCGCGGCGGGTACCGCGCCCGTTAAAATCAGCGCGAAGCAGAATAATCGACGAAACATCCACATCTTTGTTCAGTCCAGCGGTTCGGAAGAAAACGGCGGGAGCGTGACCAGAGCACACCCTGCGCGAACTTCCGGCAGGCTCGGGTCGTCGGGAACACGGAACAAGCAGACCGTCGGCGAGGCCAGTGCGCGGATCGGGACCGCGAGCAACCCGTGCGTGTCCAGATCCAGATCGGCGATCTGCACGCTGCTTTCCAAAACGGTTCGCAGGACTCGCCCCTGCACCGGATCGAAGGCGATCACGCGGTTGGCGAACGACGCATCGGAAACGACCGCGTAGCCGAGCCGCTCCGAGGCGATCGCGATCTGGCTGATATTGCCACCGGCGACATCGTCGTCCAGGACCAGGCGCTCGACCGCGCGCGATACGGGATCGACGACGACCACTCCCCCGGACAGCTCTTGGGTCTGCAAACCCGGGAAAATCCCGGCCAGCGCGACCCAGAGTGTTTCGCGACCCGCGGAGTCGATCACGACGTCGATGTCGAATGGGTTCTTGCCGCCGAGCGGGATGACGCCGACAACCGCGTCGAGATTCGGATCGATGACGGCTAGTTTGCCCTCGAAGAACTCGGTGAAAGTGCGGTCGATCTCCTGGAGCGCAACGAAGACCGCACCAGCGGCCAGGCGTAGCGCTGCCGGGCGGGGTGTGGCGTCGGGGTTTTCGGCCAGCGCTCTGAGCGGGATCGTTCCGATGATCTTGCCGGTGTCCGGCGCGAAAATCGCGAGATCGTTGAACGGGGGCTCGTATCGCGAGACGTAGCCTTTTCCGTCGAGCAAAATCGCGTCCTGCGGGTTGGCGCCGCCACCGACGCTCCGTTGCCACGCTGTCGCGAAGTCGGACCGCGGGTCGAGCCGCTGCAGGTTGTCGAATCCGAGCCGATTGATCGCCAGTACCGCGTCCGCGGTCGCGCGCAGCACGACGTCGGAGCTGACGAATTCGAGATCGGATCGGATACGCAACTCGCGTTCTTTGACCCAGGCGACCTCGCTGATCCCTCCGGCAACAGAAAAGAAATCGGTGCCGGCGACGAGAAACCGATGACGTCGCCAGCCATCGAAGTCTCCCGTGGTCGCCGTCTGGCTCTCCCAGGCGCGTCCCGCGACGCGCCAAGCGCCGTCGGAGTGCTCACCATCGAGCAACAGCTCGAACACCGTCGTCCCAATCCGTATCGGCCCCAATCGCTCGGTAAACCAACTCTTTGAGGTCACGAAGACGAGTGTCTTCCCGTCGGACAGATCCAGGACTTCGGCGGAGCCCAGCGGCGTTCGAGCGTCCTCGAAGATCACCCGTGCCGGGATCTTGCCGGTACCGCCCCGGTCGAGTTCGAACCGCAGGTCGAGCGACAACCCGGCGAGCATGGCACCCGGGATCTGCAGCGCCGGCAAGCGCACTTCAACATCGAGCACCTGACCCAGAGGTCCCGCAGGAATCCCGGTCTCGGTCAGTTGAGCCGGCCGCCAATCGCTGCCACAACCGCCCGACACCGCGAGAGTCAACAGCGTCGCCACCAGCCGGAAAGAACGGGAAGCGATCATCGAGTTCCGGCCTCGTCCGAATGCCAGCCGACGTGTGCGAGCACCACGCGTCCCGGGAGCGGATAGTTCAGCACGTCGATGACCCGTCGGTCGAACAGGTTTCGCACGTCAACGCCCAGCACCGTGCCGCCCGGCGCATCCCACGAATAGGCCACGTCGTGGAGAATGCGCTCGCCGATGCGGAACTCCGGATCAGCCCGCACCGTCACCGTATTCAGCCCCATGTACGTCGCCTCCCAGCGCAGGCGGTGCACCGATCGCGTCCACGTCGCGGAGAGCGCGCCGATGCGCTCAGGCTCGTAGACCAACTCGCGCCCCTCGCCGGCTGCGCCCGCGGTTCGATCCTCAGTCTGGCGAATCGTCGCCGACGCGTTGAGCGCCAGACCGCGGGGTCGCGAGTCGAGGGCGAACACGACCTCGATTCCGCGGATGCGCGCCTCGCCGAGGTTTCGCGCCTGGGTCACCGCGAGGCTCAGCGGCTGGAAGTGGATCAGGTCGTCGACCTCGCGCTGGAACGCGACCCACTCGGCGCCGTAGTGCCAACCGGATCGCTCGCTATCGAAGCTCGCCCCGAGTTCGGCTGCGATGCCGTGCTCGGCGACGAGCGCAGGATTACCGCGAACCGCACCGCGGTCGCCGAACAGTTCGGTCAGGTTTGGTGCGCGCTCGAAGCGCCCGAAGCTTCCGCGAAGCGTCGCCTTACGCCCAAGCGGATGCGCGACACCGACCTTCGCCGTCCACCCAGAATCGCGCAGATCCGGCGCTGGCGGATTCAGTCCGCTTCCCTCAGCCGCGCGAAAGTCGTCGTCACGCCATTCCTGGCGGATCGACGGCGCGACGAGCGTCCGGCCTGCCGTCACCTGGTCTTCGAGAGTGACGGCGAACATCCGACGCGCCACCCCGCCACGATCGGGAACCGAAGTGAGCTCGCTCCGCGTGTCCGCGCGTTCGGTTCGCAGCTCGACGCGACCCGCGAGCGCGTGACCGGCGAGCCGGCGCCGCCCGATCGCGACCCCGCCGCCACCACCGAATCGCGTCGTGTTGTCCGAGCGATACCCGAAGTTGCTCTCCCCGTCGTGAAACGACGACCGCTGACGCCAGCCGTCGACGCGCAGCTCGACGCCATCGAGCGCGGCGCGGCGCGGCGCGCTCCAACCCAACGACAATTCCTGAAGCGATTCGTTCAGCCGCGCGAAACCGTCGTCGAGCGCACCAAGGCCGGGGACGCCACGGTCGCGGCCGAGCAGTCGCAGCGTCGAGTGCAGCGTCCCGCCCGCAATTTCATCGATCGCGTGCGCGACCAGCACCGAGTGCTGTGCAACATCGTTGTTCCCGCGCGTTCGTTCGAGATCGTCGACGGTCGTGAACGGCGTCCCGTTGGTGTCGAGAAATCGATAATCGTTGTCCGACCGCAGGCTCTCGGCCCCAACGCGAAGTCGGCCGCCCCTGCCGAGCGGTAGGCCGACGCTTGCGGATCCACGAGCGGTGTCCAACTGCCCGGCGAGTAGATCGACCTGGGTCACCGGCGGCGCCCCGGCGCCGCGAGTCCGAATGTCGACGAGGCCACCGATCCCTCCCACCCCGAGAACGGCCGGGGCAAAGCCGCGATGGACGGTGATGCTTTCGATTTGGGTCGCCGGAATCGGCGACAGGTCGACCGCACCGCCTAGCGCTCGATTCTGCGGAACACCGTCGACGAGCAACGTGACTTGCTCGGCGGTCGAAGCACGCAGAGAGAGCGTGCCCGGGCTCCCGAACCCGCCGTAGTCGCGCACGCGAGCGCCGGCCACCGCGCGCAGCAAGTCGACGAGATCGGCCCCACGCCCCTCGGCATCCTCTACGGAGACTGTCGTCGCAAACGACGCGGGATCTTCGGGGCCCGGAGCGACCGCCTCGACCGCGACCTGCTCCGTGACCTCAGACCGCGCTTCCTGTGCCTCTTCGCGCTGCACGACGGCCGGCGTGGCCGACAGGTTCATCGCCAGCGCGAGCCCGACGCGAGCCAAGCTGGCCTGCACCTGGATCACGGACAGCTTCCCCCGAGATCGCGCGGGCCCATCGCCGACGACCGGCCCCAGGTCGGCGCGCCGTCCACGCGGACGAGATAGAACAGCGCGGTCCCCGCCGCAGGCTGCGTCGCATCGCAAGGACCGCGGACCGAGCTCAGCGCGTCAGCGAGGCAGAACGTCGCGCCGAGATCCACGCCGGCGGGTGACTCGGAAAGGCCGCCGAGCGCACCGCGAAGCAAATCGTATCTCACGCCTGACCCCATGAAGGTCCAGCGGGGCTCGGCACAGTTCGGTCCCCGGGTCATCCAGACCCGCGGCTCGCGCACGAACAAGGGCGCGGTCGCGGTGCTGAGCGGATCTCGACAGCCCGCAACCTCACGCCCATCATCGACGCCATCGGCGTCGCTGTCGGCAACCAGCGGGTTGCTGCCAAAGATCTCCAGTTCCTCGGCATCGGAGAGCCGATCGCCGTCCGAGTCGATTCCAGGCGGCGGCGATGGACGAGCGTGAATCGCGATCACCGCGTCGAGGTCGAATCCTTCGGCCGATCCGGCGGGTCCGACGCGGGTCCCCGCGTCCGTGATGCGCACGTAGCGCGCCTGCGGCAGCCCAAGCTCGGCCAGATCGAACGCGTCGCCTCCCGCGCCCGAGATACCGCCGACACCGGCAGGATCAAAGACGACCGGATCGTCGGGGACGGTCCAGTTGCCCGTGAACGTCGGCGTGATCCCGGCCAGCCCGCGCAACCGCTCGCGCAACTCACGATCGATCGTGCCATCGGGTTGGTCCTGCGGCACGTCGGCGAGCGCTTGTGCGTCGTAGGAAAACGGATGCCACTGGACCCCGTCGATCGAGACCTCGACGATCGCGGGCTCGGCGAAGACCGCAGAATCGTCGGCCGCGCGCTGCGGCAGCGGTAAGCGAAAAAAGGCGTTCTCAAAGACGATGAAATCGGGTCCCGGCCGATCCTCGAGCACCGCATCGTCGAACGCCAGCACCACCCCGCCGTCGAAGCCGAGCGATGCGACCGTGAACGAACCTTGATAGGGCAACGAATCCCCTGGGGGACCGAGCACGATGCCGGGCAAGTAGATCGCACCGAACCGCGATTCGGGGGCGGGAAGCGCCGCTTGCCAATTCGCGATCCGGTCCGGAAAACAATCGACGGGAAACGAGCGTTCTGCGCCGAAGACGGTTGTCGCGGTGAGGGCGGACGCGATGAGGATCAGCGGTCTGGCACGGGTCATTTTAGTTTCCCGCCCCGAGCAGTTGCAGCGCTTCCTCGGCGCGCCCGAACAGACCGCGGCGCACGACGAGGCCATGCAATTCGACGGTGGCCTGCAGGGCCGCCGGAGCGTCCCCGCCGAAGCCGTCGCGCCACAACGTCAAGCCGGCACTATCGAGCGTGTATTGCCGTTCGGGCAATCCGGCGAGGCCGACGACGACCGCGGCGGCCTGGACGGGAAGCGCGGCGCGTGCGCCCACGATGCGCTGCACGGTGAAAGTCACCGCGTCTAGATCCGGCCGGTGCTCGACGATCGCCAAGAGAGGTTGATCGAGAGGCAGCGGCGCCTCGGGACCGAAGGCGAAACTGGCGTTGGCGAAGGACCCAAGTGCGGGAAACGCGGGACTGTCGGTGTCGGCCGCACCGAAGACGGACGGCGACAGGTACGGGCCCCCGAAGAAGGGCGAGACATTCGGAAACCAGTCGAGTTCGACCAGATCGAACGTGTCGCCGGCGAAGCTCGTCAGGTCACCCGTGCGATCGAGCCCGGTCGTGGCCGAGTTCCACAGCCCAAACGAGATCTGGAAGAAGCCGTTCGGGTCGGCGACGAACCCCTCGGAGCGGATCCGGATCAGGGCCGCGAACGAAAAGACGTCGTTCTGGTCGAGCTTGTGGGCGAGTCGGAACCCGAACAGTCCCGGCGCCGCGCTCGCGTCGTAGGTCGCGACCGCCGATCCCGGATGATCGCCTAGCCACGCAGCCGGACCCGGATCCCAGGAAACCCGGTCGAGGCCAGCCCCCGCGAGGACCAGGTTGTCCGAATCGGTGGGGTCGGTCGAGAAGCGCTCGACGAGCAGCGCCGACGCAACACCCGAATTGGGTGAACAGGCCTGGAAAGGGCGGGCGCGGCCCGCCGCGAAGCCATCGGAGATCGAACACACCGCGAACGAAAACACAACCACAACG
>JANNRU010000191.1:0-12859 GCA_031401755.1 Acidobacteriota bacterium
CCCGAGCGCGCCAGATCGACGAAAGCCTTGACGGCCAGGGGGGCTTCCTTGACGAAAAGTTCGAGATAGATTTCCCCGCGAGAGGTCCGGAGCTTGGCCGAATAGTACTTTTCCGGGTCGAATCGTGGGATGACGGTCACCCGCAGGAGGTCGGATACCAACCCATCCGAACTCCAATGGATCTGGTAGACCCCGGCCTTGGTCATCGCCGGGAACATTTCAGCCAAATCGACGGAGCCGCCAAAGAATGCGCCGGGAGCCAATCGCTGTAGCCGTTCCGGCTCGACCGCCGAAACCTTGGCGATTCTCTCGATCACCGTACCGGCGTCTTCTCGGACCACGAAGCCTGACCACAGCGAGCTTCGGACCGGATTCGCGACCTCCGACTCTCCGACGTTGCTGATCGAGAGCCGAGCGATCAATGGATCACCCTCGTAGAAGAACTGCTGGCGCAACTCGAGCGAAGCCGACAGTCGAGTCTGCGCCGCGGGCGCGGCCTCTTGGGCCGAGGCCGGCACTACGAAGGCGAGGATGGCAAGAACGACAAACGAGGAACGCAACATCGTCGACTCCCGTGGGTTCCCGCGCGGCGGGGCTGAAACAGGTCGGCCGGCATTATCACTGGGCCGGGCCGGGACCGTCAAATGGGGCGATCTCGATGCCGCAGTGCACGAGCCCAAACCGCGACACGGACCTCGGCCGCCCCGGCACGGAGCAGCGCCCGAGCGCAGGCCTCCGCGGTGGCCCCCGTCGTCATTACGTCATCGATCAGCAGCACGCGCTCGCCGGCCAGCGAGCGGGTCGATTGGAACAGCGTTGCGGACCGTCTCCGGCGCAGAACGGCTGAGAGTCGCTTGGAGGGCTCGAAACCGCCAAGCCGATGTCGCAACGCGCGGCGCTCGAAGGGTCTCGCCATTCTCCGCGCGACCTCTCGAGCAAGGATCGTCCCAGGCGCGAATCCTCGGCGGACGGTCGCCCAAGGATGACTTGGCGTGCCGACGACGATCGTCGAGTCGGCGGCAAACCCCGTGGCGACCACGGCGGCACCGAACAGACGCGCAAGGTCGACAAGGATCTCGCGTCGCCGGCCTAATTTGGCCCTGAGCAAGAAGGCCTGAGCGATCGCATCGTAGGCCACGACGGCCATCACCCCGGCGAAAGGCGGCGGCGAGAGAACGCAGGCGGCGCAGCGCCCGCGAGCTGGCCCCAGAAGGTCGGTACCCTCCGGCCGAGGCAGGGCACAGGTCGGACAGACGGGAAATCCGAGCGGGTGATGGGCGCTCCAGCACCGCCCGCATGCGCCCCGCCTCTGCTCGCAGTCGAGAGCCTCGTCGCAGCAGAAGCAGTTCGTCGGGAGGAGGAAATCGAACAGCGGGTGCACGACCCGTCGCTCGATCCCTCGGGCGGTCCGACGCACAGCGCGGCGCCAATCCGGAAGTTCTCGCAAAGTCGCCCAAACGAGGCGCGGGACCGGGAATCAGTAGTGGTCAGGATAGATCGGTGCGGCGGGGAGCCCTAGCTCGTCGAGCGGAATTTCCTCGCGGAAATTGACCTCAACTCTGTTCCATTCGCCGCACTTGAGGCAACGGTCGGTCCACTCCATCAGCGTCTCGCCGCAGGAACGACAGAGGTACTCGAGTTGCACGAGATCGGTCTCGCGGATGACCCGACGGTACTCGTTGGCCGCATCACGCCACTTTTGACGGCGCTCATGTATCCGTCCGAGCAGGAAGTGCAGGGTGGGGGCGTAACTAGCTCGGCCGACGAGAGCTCCGAGTGTCGCCTGGGCGTCGTCGAGCATTTCGAGACGGAGATAGAGTTTGCCCAACCAGAAACGCGGCAGGGTGTCCTTGACCGAGCGCGAAACGCAACTTTTGAGCGCTTCGATCGCCTGGAGTGGCTCTTCGCGTATTAGGTAGTGGTCCTCGAGCGCGGTCAAGAAAATTGGAGAGCCCGTGCTCTCGAAGCCGCTGATCCAGGCCTGGACCGCCTCGGTTTCCTGCCCCATCGAGTTTAGGGCCTCACCGACCCTGATGTGCGCGGGAATGAACGAAGGTTCGTCTTTCAGTAAGCGTCGCAATCCGACGATCGCGTCGCGGATCTTCCCGTCCTCGTACTGGGCCGCGGCGATCTCGTAACGGATGCCGACGCCGATCCGCCGATCCGCTGCGTCAGTCTCGCCTTCGGCCGAAATCTTCATCACGCGCTCATGCGCTTCGAGGGCCTTGTCCCAGTTACGTTCTTTGACGTACAACGAGCGCAGTTTGCGCCAGGCCACGATCGCGTTCCGGTCCAGCCCGATGATCTTCCTGAGGACCGCCCGCGCGCGCTCCATGTCGCCGCAGGCTTCGTGATCGTCGACCAGGGCGAACAGGGGCAGGGTACTGTCATCCCGAAGGTGATGCGCCTTGCGGTGGTACTCGATGGCGGCGTCGAATTGCTCGCGGCGGCGTAGGACCTCGCCGATCTTGATCAGAGTGTTGAAGTGGCGGCTGTCGCGTTCGAGAGCGCCGTGGAAATGGATCAGGGCGGCGTCGTCGCGGCCCTCGCTCATCGCCGCCAGCCCTTTCGTGTACTCCTCTTCGATTTCTTCGGCGCGCCGACCGGTCCGTCGAGACCGCCAGCGCTCGAAGATCAGCCCCGCCTCGCGCGGGATCCCGGCGATGAACACGAACAAGGCGCCCGCCGTAAAGGCGATCAGCAGCAACAGTCCGACGGAGATGCTCGTGCCGGGCCAGAGCGTGAAGGGTACGCGGATCAATTCTCGGTTGGAAAGGAAGGTGTGAACGATCGCGAAGATCGACGCGAGCCAGAGCGCGATGATGAAGAAAGTGCGCAGCTTCATCGGCCCGCCAACCTCCGCTCGTTATTCCGTTGAAGCTTAGTCCCGCACCGATCCGCGCGTCAACCTACGCTCAGCGGTGGTACGGGAGCCCCCGCGCCAGCGTCCACGCGCGGTAGAGCTGCTCGGCAACGAGCACCCTCACGAGCTCGTGAGGAAACGTCAGCGGCGAGAGCGACCAACAGATCTCCGCGCGGTCCAGGATCGAGGCCCCGAGCCCACGCGGACCACCGACGACGAAGGTCGCGCAAGGACGGACCCAGCGCTCGATCTGAGACGCCAGGTCTTCGCTGCTGAACGAGGATCCGCCCGGGTCGAGCGCGATCACCGTTCCCGGCCCGCTGAGCCGCCCGAGGAGCGCTTCGGCCTCACGGTCGCGGACGTGCTCGTCGGAGTACCGACCGCCCGTGGCGATCTCGGGTGAATAATCGGCCAGGTAGGCTAGGCCGAGGCGGATCAGGCGCTGCGAATATCGGTCATGGATCTCGACGAGCGCGAGATCCTTCGGCTTACCGACGCTCAGAAGCCGGAGCTGCAATCAGCTTCGGCGCGCGGAGTCACGCCGGATCTCGCCGCGTACTCCACGTTCCGGCCCGACGGGCGGGCGATCGGCGTCGGGGATCTGTCGAAGGTCGGAAGCCAAGGGATCGACGCGGGGTGCGTCGCCCCACAACCGTTCAAGACGGAAGAACTCGCGTATATCGGCGACAAAGAAGTGGGCTACAAAGTCCACGTAGTCGATTAGGATCCATTCCCCGGTGCGGCGACCCTCGACGTGAGACGCACGCAATCCGAGCTCGCGTTGAAGCACGGCCTCGATCTGTTCGGCGATCGCCCGGGCCTGACGGTCGGAGGATCCGTGGCAGATCACGAAGAAATCGGCGACGTCGCTCAGGCCACGTAGGTCGAGAACTATGAGATCCTCGGCATTCTTGTCCGAGGCAGCTTCAGCGCAGTGCGCCAGCGCGGCTTGCAATCGGTTCAGCGGCGGTCTCCCGAGCGATAGAGCTTGGCCCCGAGAATATACCGGGCAACGGCCGGTGGTACAAGGTCCTCGATCGGCTGGCCCGCGACGACACGCGCCCGGATCTGGCTCGAAGAAACCGGAATCGGGGTCATCGCCACGAGGAAGACTCGTCCTCCGCGCCCAGGATCGAGCGGAGCCGGGTCGCTACGCTGTCCGATCTCAACGAGCCGCGTGGAGAGTTGCGGATCCAGCGAGCGCGAATCGACCCGGTCTGCCTCCCCGCGGTCGACGACGGCGAGGTCGAACTCTTCGATCATGGAGCGCCAGTCATGCCAGGTATGGAGTTGCGGAAGGGCGTCTCCACCCACGCAAAAAATCGGCCGCCGCGCCGGAGGACCCACACGCAGCGAACGCAGCGTGTCGATCGTGTAGCAGACGGTCTCGGGATCGCTCTCGACGGCACTCCAACACAGTCGCGGATGTTCGCCGAGCGCGAGCTCGATCATGGCGATGCGGTCCGCGATCGGCGCCAGAATCGCCTCGGGCTTGTGCGGCGGCCGGGCCGTGGGTACGAGCAGCATCTGTGACAGGCGCAAGACGCAACGAATAGACTCGGCGAGAGCGAGGTGGCCGATGTGTACGGGATCGAAGGTTCCGCCGAGAACGCCGACCGCTGGCGGCGGGAGGTCGGCGCTCACTCGACGGGCTCGTCTTCGGGAGTGCGGTCGATCGCGAGTGTGTCGAGTTGCCGGCCGACGGCAAAGACGAGTTCGGGAAGTCCCGACCCGGTGACCGCGGACAGGACGAAGCACTCCATGCTGCGCTCGCGCGCGAACCCTTGCAGCCGCTCGATAAGCTCCGGGTCCTGCGCAGAATCGGATTTGGTGACCACCAGGATCCGTGGCCGCTCGGCGAGCGCAGCCGAGTAGGCGGCGAGTTCGCCTTCCAGCACCAAGATGCCATCGAGCGGGTCGCGCGACAGGTCCGTGGGATCGACCAGGTGCAGGAGCAGACGGCAGCGCTTCACGTGCCGCAGAAACCTCAATCCCAGTCCAGCACCCTCGTGAGCCCCTTCGATCAGCCCCGGGATATCGGCCATGACGAATGTTCGGAACCCACCTCGATCGACGACTCCCAGGTGCGGCTCGAGTGTGGTGAACGGATAGTCGGCAATTTTCGGTCGGGCGGCGGACAGCGCTGAGATCAGCGTCGACTTCCCCGCGTTCGGAAAGCCGATCAAGCCGACATCGGCAAGCAGTCGCAATTCGACGCGCAGCAGGCGTCGCTCTCCGGGTTCTCCGGGATCGTGTCGCGTCGGCGTTTGGTGGGTCGCGGTCGCAAAACGCGCGTTACCGCGCCCGCCGCGCCCGCCGTGGGCGACGACGAGTCGTTCACCGGCTGCGGACAGATCGCCGAGTAACTCGCACGAAAGGTCGTCGAAGACCATCGTTCCCTGCGGAACCGCAATGAGGGTGTCGCTACCGGAGCGCCCCGATCGGCCGCTGCCCTCGCCGTGCCGTCCCCGCTCTCCCCGGAAGGTCGAGCGGAACCGGAACTCGTACAGCGTGGACAGGCCGGATTCTGCGACGAAGGCCACGGATCCACCGTTGCCGCCGTCGCCTCCATCCGGTCCGCCGCGCGGGACGAACTTCTCACGACGGAACGACAGGCAGCCGTTGCCGCCGTCACCGCCGATTACCGTGATTCGTGCTTCGTCGACGAACATCGAAGGCTCGACCGCAGCGGCAGCGCCGCCCGTCGCCACACGCTCGTCCTAGAGGGGGCCGGTCGGGTAACCGGCGTCAGTTCACCGGATCGACGCGAACGAATCGGCCGCGGCGACCGCGGTCTTCGAACTGCACATGCCCAGTGATCAGTGCGAACAGGGTGTCGTCTTTGCCCCGCCCCACGTTGAGGCCGGGCTTGATCGGAGTTCCGCGCTGGCGGACCAGGATCGTTCCGCCATGCACCCACTGCCCGCCGAAACGTTTCACACCCAGTCGTTGGGCGTGGGAGTCTCGTCCGTTGCGGGAACTGCCACCGGCTTTCTTGTGCGCCATGGGTACCTCGGGTCAGGCTTCGATCGCGTCGATCTTGACCGCGGTGAAGTTTTGCCGATGGCCGGCGTTTCGGCGGTTCGAGTTCTGCCGGCGCTTGAACGTATAGATGACGATCTTTTTGCCTCGATCCTGCTCGACGACCGTGCCTCGGACGCGGGCACCCGCCACGGCCGGCGCTCCGAGCTTGACCTCCGCGCCGCCACCGATCATCAGGACACGGTCGAAGACCACCGGGTTGCCGGGTTCTCCGGCGACCGTCTCGACGCGGACCACCTGGCCGACCTCGACCCGGTGCTGTTTGCCCCCGGTTTCAATGACTGCGTACATGGCTCACCCGCCGCGAGGAAAGGCGGGAGTATAGGAGGCGCCCCTCGACCCTGTCAAGACGACGTTTCGGGCGCCCGTCGGTCGCTCCGGATCAGTGCTTTTTCAGGTCGAGCAGGACGAGTTTGACGATACCCTTCAGGGTCTCGAAGACCCCTTGACCCTTCGGCGCGACGGCTTCGAAGATCGGCTCGTTGCGCCAGGAGAGTTCGCGCGTCATCTCCTCGACGGGCATGGCCGTCGGCGTGTCGCGCTTATTCAGCTGCATAACGTAGGGCACCGTTGCGGCGTTGTATCCGTTCTCGGCGAGGTTTTCTTTCAAGTTCTCGATCGAGTCCAGGTTGGCGTCTCGTCTCGCCTCCTGGGAGTCGGCAACGAAGACGACCCCGTCTACGCCCTTGAGGATCAGCTTTCGTGAGGCGTCGTAGAACACCTGTCCGGGCACGGTGTAGAGGTGAAAACGTGTGCGGAAACCGCGGATCGTTCCCAGTTCGAGCGGCATGAAATCGAAGAACAGCGTCCGTTCGCTCTCGGTCGCCAGGGAGATCAGCTTACCTCGACTGTCCTCGCGCGATCGCGCATGGATCAACTGGATGTTCGTCGTCTTCCCGCACAGGCCGGGACCGTAGTAGACGACCTTGCAGTTGATCTCTCGAGCTGCGTAGTTGATGAACGTCATCGTGGTCGGGCGACGAACTATCCGGGTGCGGTCAGCCGAAGAGCGCGTCGATATCCGCCTCCGTGATCTCCGCAATCCCGATGCCCGCCACGCCCGAGCTGGCGACCGTCTCGCCGCGATCCTCGATCAACTGGATCGCATCGCTGATCGGCGCGGTCAGTTGTTGCACGCGCAGTCGAACGAGTCCGAGCGAGGATCGTTCGTCGAAGACCACCAGCAGGATCGAGGGCCCGGCGCTGCTGATGTGCAAGCTTTCCTTTTGACCCTCATGGAACAGACTGGCAAAACTGGTCTCCCCGACGAGTTGGGCGACCCCTTCGGTAGCGGCGACGTTTCCGGCAACCAGTGAGGCGAGTGCGGTCGGGTCGACCTCGCCCAGATCGCCTCCGCTGGCGATCCGCTGCCCGGCGCGATCGATCAGAAAGCTGAATTTCGCGCTCGATTCGGCGACCAGGCGCTCGAGCAACCCGGTCAGTCGGGAGTGGTCCTCCTCGCGAATCACCATGCCGGAGCCCATCGGGAGGGTTCCTCCAAAGGTTTAAATGCAGCTCGATAGGTCAGGCCGCTCCAATATGTATAGGCGGGCTTTGAACTTGGGCAAGTTTCGGCCAGGGATTCAGAACTCCCGGCGGCCCTCGAGAGCCCGGCGAATCGTGAGATCGTCGGTGAATTCGAGGTCTCCACCGGCAGGCATTCCTTGCGCCAAACGGCTCACGCGCACGCCCAAAGGCTTGAGCAGGCGGGCTAGAAATACGGCGGTCGCCTCACCCTCGACGTCCGGGTTGGTCGCCAACACGACTTCGCCAGTCTCCCTGCGGCCGATCCGTTCGATCAGCGGCTGAATGCGCAGGTCGTCGGGGCCGACGTTTTCGAGCGGCGACAGCGCGCCCCCCAGAACGTGGTAGAGGCCGTTGTAGGAGCCCGTGCGCTCGAGCACGAGCAGGTTGCTCGGTTGCTCGACCACGCAAATGCGCGACCGGTCACGGCGAGGATCGGCGCAGATCAGGCACCGTTCACCCTCCGACAGGCCGAAGCACTCCGCGCAAAAACGTAGATTGTCGTGCAGTTCGGCGATCGCACCGGCGAGCGCCGCCGAATCCGCGCGTGGACCCACCAACAAGTGCAACGCCAGGCGTTGCGCGGTCTTGCGCCCGATGCCCGGGAGCTTGGCAAGCTCGGCGATCAGTCGCGCGAGCGGCGGTGGCAGCGAATTCACGAGCGCGCGACTTGCTCAGCCTAGCCCGGGAATTCCGAGGCCACCGGTGAGCCCTTGAGTCGTCCGCGCGATCTCTTCGTCGACCTTCCGGCCGGCATCGTTGACTGCGGCAACGACCAGGTCTTCGAGGAGCTCGCGATCTCCCGGCACGGCCGCTTCGGCGGTGATGCTCACCGAAAGCAGCTCTTTCTTACCATTCATCTTGGCCGTGACGACGCCGCCACCGGCGCTGCCCTCGACTTCGACCGCGGAGATGGTCTCCTGCAGTTTGGATTGCATGCGCTGCAGATCCTTCATCATCTTTTGCACGTTCATGGTTTCTCCTCCTCGTTCGTACGCTCGTCGACGGTCGGAACCGCGGGAAGCGGCCGGACGTCGACTACCTGTGCGCCGAATGCCTCGATCAACTCGCGCACACCCGGCTCGCGTCGGGCCGTCTCGAGCAACTCCGGCGAAAGTGCTTCGCCGGCGGATGGGCGAACCGGATTTGAGGCTGCTCGCGGCGCAGCGGGACGGGCCGCCGGTCGCGTCGGCGGGTGCTCACTGATCGGTCGCCCCGACGGCAGTGGCGGTTCAGTTGCGGTGCCGATCTTGATGCGGACCTCGACGAGATCCGCGCCGCAGAGCCTTCCGCCCTCGCGGGCGAGCAACTCGGTGTGCTCGGGTCTCCCGAGCTGCTTGGCCAGCGCATCGAGATGCTGCGGTAGCTCGATTTCCAGCGCGCGGCCGTCGAGCGTGACGCTCGAGGCCTCGGCCAGCATCGCGCCGACTATCGGCTTCAACGTCTGCAGGGTCGCGATCAACTCCGCGGCCGACCCACTCCGGGCGTCAGCGGTCTTTTTTTTTTGAGGCAGCTCCGGCCGGAGCGCGGGCGGTTTGCCCGATGGCGGCCCCATTCGGTCGAGCTCGGGTCTGATTTCGAGCCCGAGGGACGCAACGATCTCTTCGATCGGGCGAACCGCGCCCAGAGCGGCCAGGCGGATCAATGCGGCCTCGAACAGGAATCGCGGCCGGCTCGACCCGCGCAGCCCCGGCTCGAGATCGGCGACGAGTTGGAACGCGCGCAGCAAATCGTCACGACCGAGCCCGGACGCCGCTTCGTGGATCGCACCGACCTCGTCAACGGGGCGCGATACCAGGTCGCGACGCTGCGGAAGCGCGTCCAACAGCAGCAGGTCACGCAGCGCCGCGATCAACTCGGCCCAGAAGTGAACGAGGTCGTGTCCCTCGTCGACGATGTCGTCGAGCACCGACAGCATCGCCGCGGCATCTCTCGCCGCGAGTCCGGTGAAAAAGTCGACCAGCACCTTGCCCCGCACCGAGCCGAGCGCACGGATCACGTCGTCGTCTTCGACTTCCTTGCCGCAAAACGCGATGACACGTTCGAGCACCGACAGCGAGTCCCGAATCGATCCTTCACCCGCGTGGGCCACGCGTTGCAGCGCGATCTCGGAGATCCGTAGGCTTTCGGCGTCTGCGACGCGGCGGAGGTGCGCGACGACTTCGGCGACTGCAACGCGGCGAAACTCGAAGAGTTGGCAGCGCGACTGGATCGTCGGGATGATCTTTTGTAACTCGGTCGTGGCCAGGACGAACACTACTCGCGGCGGGGGCTCTTCGAGCGTCTTGAGCAACGCGTTGAACGACGCCTTCGAGAGCATGTGGGCTTCGTCGATGATCAGGACTTTGTATCGATCGCGAACCGGAGCGTAGGCGACGATCTCCAGGAGTTCGCGGGTGTCGGCGACTCCGGTTCGTGACGCCGCATCGATCTCCATGACGTCCAGCGATCGACTTTCGGCGATCTCGCGGCAGGCGTCACACGTTCCGCAGGGCTCGACAGTGGGACCTGTTGCGCAGTTCAGGCACTTGGCCAGGATCCGCGCGACCGTGGTCTTTCCGGTTCCCCGCTGCCCCGCGAAGATGTAGGCATGGGCCAGTCGATTGCCGCGGATCGCGTTCGTGAGCGTGCGGGCGACGTGGTCCTGGCCGACCAATCCGTCGAAGCGCTGCGGCCGCCAAGTTCGCGCCAGAACCTGATACATCCGACTCCCGAGTGATGGGGCCCAAGTGGACCTGCGGCACCTACGAGGATTCGCTTACCGTTGTTCCCTTCCGGGCCTGGCGGAGTTCACGAGATCGCAGCGCACAGGGCTTGGGCCCCGCAAGTTATGTGGCGGAGAGAGTGGGATTCGAACCCACGGTACGGTTTCCCGCACACACGCTTTCCAAGCGTGCACCTTCAGCCACTCGGTCATCTCTCCGTTTCGAAAATTCGAGGACGATCGACGAACACCCGACCGGCTCAACGGGTGGCGGAGAGGGTGGGATTCGAACCCACGTGCCCGGTCACCCGGACAAGCCGCTTTCGAGGCGGCCCCGTTACGACCACTTCGGTACCTCTCCATTTGACGGACATAGTGAGTGACCGGCTTTTTCCGAAGCGGGCTCCGAATCCCGCCGATCGCGGAAGAAGTCTAGCAGCAACTGCGCTGCCGCTTCGGCCTCGAGGCCGCCCTCGACCTCCAGGCGATGGTTGAATCGCGCGCCCTCCGATCGCCACTCCGCGAGTCGCCCCGCCGCGCCGACCTTTGGGTCGGCGGCACCGAAGACGATGCGCGCCAGACGGGCGTGGAGCGCCGCTCCCAGGCACATCAGGCACGGCTCGACGGTCACGTAGAGGGTCCCGCCGCCGAGCCGGTAGTTACCGACGCGTATTGCCGCCTCGCGCAGCGCCAGGATTTCGGCATGCGCCGTCGGATCGACTCGATCTATTGGCGAGTTTCGACCCCGGCCGAGCCGTTCGCTTCCGCGGACAAGGACGGCCCCGATCGGGACCTCGCCAAGGCTCGCAGCCAGCCGCGCCTGCTCAAGCGCCTCCCTCATCCACTGCCGATCTTCCTCGAGCATCGCTATCTGCAATCCGGTTCCGAGGGACCCACGGGATGGTCGGACCGGAGGGACTCGAACCCCCGACCTACTGGTTCGTAGCCAGTCGCTCTATCCAGCTGAGCTACGGTCCGATCCGTGTTCGAGACCGGAACTCCGACCTCGACCCCGCGCCTGAACGGGCCGACTCTACCATCAGCTGTCGAGGAGTGTCAACGAAATTCTCCTAACTTACTGATGTGCCTTTACTTGGACATCGAAGTCACCCTGCCGCGATTGGGATTGCAACGCCTTTGAGGCGACCCTATATTCGCGCAGGAAAACGCCGAAAAAGCCGAAACGGCCCCGGCGAGGAGATTCGAATGACTGCTGAGAACGATCAAGGGCGCCGCTTCTTCACGACCTCGGAGGTCGCGCGCTATTGCGCTGTGACCAACGACGGCGTCCTCAAGTGGATCAAGTCCGGCAAGCTCCGGGCCTTCTCCACCCCCGGGGGGCACTACCGGGTGAGCGCCGAGGATTTCCGAACGTTTCTCGAAAAGTACGAGATGCCGATCGATGAGGGCTTCTTCCGTGGCGCCGAGCGCAAACGCACGGTGCTAGTCGTCGATGATGAACCGAACATCCGGGACATCGTCAAGCGGTTGCTCAAGGAGCTCGAGCCGGATCTGCGAATCGAAGAGGCTTGCGATGGCTACGAGGCGGGGATCAAGATCGGGAGCTTGCACCCGGACCTCGTGATCCTCGACGTGATGATGCCGCGGGTGGACGGTATTTCGCTGTGTCGGTCGATTCGCGACAATCCAGCGACCCAGGATGTCAAGGTACTCGCGATCACCGCATTTCCCGAGCAGGGCAACGTCAAGAAGATGTACGACGCCGGCGCCGACCTGTGCCTGATCAAGCCCCTGCAGTTCGAGCACTTCCGGCTGGAAGTGATCCGGTTATTGAACGAGGCCGGGCGCAGTCGAACGGCAGCGGGCTCCTGAACGAGCCCGCCTCCTATTCGATGACGACCAATCCGAGGCCGGCCAACTGTTGCAGGAGGTCGCGCGCATCGTTCTGCGCGACCTCGCGCAATTCGGTGTAGCGCTCCCCGAATGCGACCACGATTTCGTCCATCGAGCGCTCCCCGTCGCACAACAGGTAGATCTCTCGTGCGGTCCCGTTGAGGACGTGTACCCGTTCCTGCTCTCGATCGTAGAACAGGTACTCGTCGCCGGTGTCCGTGCCGCTGAACGCGGGCGACGGCCTCGGACAAGTCTCGGCGCGGGTCATGAACGGTCCTCCATCCGCGGGCAATCTAGGCCCGACGTCCGAACGCTTCAACGTCGAGCCCGGGTGGCCGCGCCGCCGAGGAGTTTTTCGACGAGGTCAGCCGTCGCCCCCAACTCGCCCACGCGAACCGCATGGCACTCCGCCTCGCGCAGCGCGCCCGCCAGATCGACGAACAAAGCGCCGACGCTCCCGCCGTAGGATGCGAGGAGTCGGCCGGCAGGTCGTCGATTCAGCATCTCGCGACCCAAGGCTTCGGCGGCTTCACGCCGAAGGATCGGTTCGGAGGTTGGGGTGGCGGTGAAGTCTGGACGGCCCTCCCAGCGCTTTTCAAAGTACAAGACGTCGCCACCGTCGAGGATCCGGCTCACTTCGCTGGTCGGTCCGCGTTGGTGGTCGAGCTTCAGCGTCAGGAGCGTCACCGGTGGTAGTCCATGGCGCTGAACGATCTCGACACCGCCGACCGCGGCGAGTCGCGCCTCGAGTGCGTCGGCTCGTTCGAGCGGAGTCCCCACCGTGATCCAGGTTGCCGCCGGCTCCGAACTGCGAGTGTCGGCGGTCAACAAAATAACGTGGCGCAGGGGGATCGGCGCCGTCCGGATCGTCG
>JANNRU010000192.1:0-2261 GCA_031401755.1 Acidobacteriota bacterium
AAGGTCGCCTGCACGCAGTTCACGCCGTCGCACTTCCTGCTGCTCTATCTGCTCGCCCAGTCGGGCCTCTCGCCTGCGGACCGCGCCGTACTCGAGAAGAGCATCATCTTCACGCAGGACGCGCCAGCGGCCGCGGCGATGTTCAAGGCGAGGCAGGTCGACGCCGCTGTCACGTGGGAGCCGGATCTTTCGGCGGCCGTCACCGCGCGCGGTGACGAGGCGCACGTCCTGATCTCGACCTCCGCGGCGACCCACATCATCGCCGACACGCTAGTGGCGCGTCAGGAGCTGATCGACCGGGCGCCGGACAGCCTGCGCGACTTTCTCCACGGCTGGTTTGAGGGCATCGAGATGATCAAGAACGATCCGGCCTCGTCGTACGGCGTGGTCGGCAAGGCGCTCAAGCTCGATGACGAGACCGTCTCGGGGATGCTCTCCGGGCTCAAGCTGACGCCGTTCGCCGACAACGCGCAGTTCTACGGTCTGACGGGTACCAAGGCGCACTACCAGACGCTGTTCGACACCGCGTTTGTGATCTGGCGGAAGAAAGGGCTGGTGACCAGGCCGGTCGAGGCGCGCGACTGGGCCGATACCCGTTTCCTTTCGAGCCTCGCGGCGATCTACAAGGCGCAACACGTCGAGGAGCCGGAGCTGGCGGCGAAGGCTCCCTCGGCCCAGGATCGCGCGATCATCAACAAACAGATCCAGATTCACTTCACGCCTGGCTCGGATGAGATCATGGCGGGGTCGTTCATCGTGCTCGACGCGCTCGGCGAGACGATGACGTCGTTTGGCAATACCTATCTCCGGGTCGAGGGGAACACTGACTCCACGGGGAACCCGACGGCGAACATGTCCCTGTCCGATCGTCGGGCGCTGGCCGTGAAGAACTACATCCTGACGAACTTCTCCGATATCCCCGCTACCCGCTTCCAGACGATCGGGCGCGGACAGAGCAACCCGGTCGCCGACAACGCAACCGAGACGGGACGACAACTCAACCGCCGGACCGACATCAAGGTCGTGCTGGTGGCGGGCTGACGGCGCATGTGCCCGGCGGCCAAGGCGAGGGACAAGAAGACGGACTACTTCGCGCTGCGCACGCCGCTGCCGAGGTCGGTGTCGCTGTGGCTCGGCTTCGTCGCGCCCAGCGCCGTGCTCGTGGGGTGGTGCGTCGCGACCTACGGCGGGCTGGCCCCGCCAGATTTTCTCCCGTCGCCGACGGAGGTCCTGCGAGGAACGCTGCAACTGTTCATGCAGCACGAGCTCGGCAGCGCCATCCTCATCTCCGCGCGGCGAATCGCGCTGGCCTTCCTGCTCGCGTCCGCGCTGGCCTTACCACTGGGCGTCCTGATGGGTGCGTTCGAGCCGCTCAACCGGATCTTCGAGCCCGTGATGGCGCCCCTCCGTTACATGCCGATCTCGGCCTTCATCCCACTCCTGATCCTCTGGTTCGGGATCTACGAGAAACAAAAGATCGCCTTCCTGTTCCTCGGCGTGTTCGTCTACCTACTGCCGGTGGTCGTGTCGGCGATCCGGCTCGTCCCCGAAGAGCTGGTGCAGACCGCGCTGACCCTCGGTGCCAGCCGGCAGCAGGTCATCCGCACGGTCCTGATCCCCGCCGCGTTACCGGAGATCTTCGACTCCTTCCGGGTGATGAACGCGATCTCCTGGACCTATGTGATCCTGGCCGAGGCGGTCAACCCGGAGCGCGGGCTCGGTTACATGGTCGAGCTCGCGCGCACGCACCAAAAAGCTTCCTGGTCATTTGCCGGACTCCTGGTGATCGGGGGGATCGGGCTGACGACCGACTTTCTGATCCGCTTCGCTTCGCAGTTGCTGTTCCGTTGGCGGGAGGCGACATGAGTGCCGAGCCCGCGCTGGCGCCCGCTCCGCCGAAGCTCTCGGTCCACGAACTCGGGGTGACCTACCGCTCGCGGGACGGCGTGGCCACCGAGGCCGTGCGCGACGTTTCGTTCGAGATTTCGGACAAGGCCGCGGCGGGAGAGATCGTGGTCTTTCTCGGTGCGTCCGGATGTGGCAAGTCGACGATCCTCAAGGCCGTCGCGGGGCTGGTCCAACCCACCCGCGGGGAGATCTGGGTTCGGGGTGAACGAGTCACAGGTGTGGGACGGGATCGGGGCATGGTCTTCCAGGCCTACACGTCGTTTGGCTGGCTGACCGTGCGCGAAAACGTGGAGTACGGCCTGCGCCTGAGAGATGTGGCGCCCAAGGAGCGGACTGAGCGTGCGGACAAGTAT
>JANNRU010000193.1:0-6724 GCA_031401755.1 Acidobacteriota bacterium
GAGGGCGGACTTCCTGGCGGCACCGGTTGGATGATCAGCGCAGGCGAAGGGTCGGGCGCGCAAATCAACTCGACTTGGGCCGCCGACACTCGCGTCAACGGCTGCATTCAAACCGCGGCCGTCAACTGCAACGTCGTCCTGCTGTCGGACACGGACGGGACCACGACCTACTTCGCGGTCGTCAGCGGCCTCGAAGACGCGCTGGGCAACTACGACCTTGCGCAGGCCGGCAGCGCGCCGATCGTGTTGGCTCCGCTGCCGAAGCCGCGCATCACGGGCTCGACCCGCCTGGGCAACGACGTGACCATCAACGTCGGCGCCCCCTTGGCGGGCGCCCTGAACGCGGGCAAGTACCTCACGCCTTGCGGCGCAAACGCGATCACGGGCTACAAGCTGTACTCGCGAACCGTGGCCCGTGGATCGGGCGTGGGAGCGGGACGTACTCCGTCACAGTGGAGCCCGGGTGCCACGGTTCCGATTGCGAACAACACCACCGTGCCCGTGGACTGCTCGGACGCCGCCAATCAGGATGTCTATCTGGCCCAGACCCTCACCCTGGACAGCGGCTATGAGCTTTCCTGGGTGTCCGGTGAGTCGACCCGAGTCGAGTGTGGTCCGCAGATCGCGGAGCCGCGCCCGACGGGACGTCCGGGGACGCCGTCGAACGACCGCGTTCCGGGCCGGGGTGGACGCCGTTAAGCGGGACTCTTCCTGTTCGTGAATCCGTGAGGCCGCGGGGCAACCCGCGGCCTCTTTTTTTCGCCCGTCGTTCGACATTGCCGCGTCCGGCGTGCGACCATGCGACGCGTGCCTCCGCGTGAATCTCAGGCTGTGGGCAGGCTCCCGTATCGGCTCGGGTTGTTCGGGATCCTGCTGGGGGGAGCGATCGTTCGGGTCGGCTATCTGGCCTCCCAGCCCCTAGTGGACCCGACGTTCTCCTCTCCGTCGATGGACGCGCAGTACTACTGGAGTTGGGCTCAAAGCTGGGCGGCTGGGGCGACGGGACCTTCCGGGGCCTTCTACCTCGCACCGCTGTATCCGTGGCTCCTCTCCTGGTGTATGCGCCAGGGCATCGCGAGCTTCGCGGCGGTCTTCGCGGTCCAGCACGTCGCGACCTTGCTCAGTGCGTTCCTCGCCGGAAGCCTTGCCCGGCGTTGCGCGGGACCGGTGGCCGGCCTGGCCACGACTGCGCTCTTGACGTTTCACGCGACCTTTCTTTTTTTCGCCTCCCGAGCGGTCGGGGAGACGCTGGCGATCTTGCTGCTCCTGACCGCCCTGACCGCGATAACCTCGTCCCAACGGTGGTTCGGTGGGATCGGCGGCGGGGCGTTGGGAGCACTGTCCGCGCTGGCCCGACCCAACCTTTTGCTGGTGCAGTTGGTTTCGACAGCGATCGCGTGGGCCGCCCGACGTCGCGCTGCGGCGACGGGAATCGTCGTCGGGTTGGTGCTGACGATCCTGCCGGTTGCGATCCGCAACTACCGCGTCTCCGGGGAGTTCGTCCCGATCTCCGCCAATGCCGGGCTGACCGCGTATCACGGCAACGGGCCGGGCGCGAAGGGCACGTTTCAGCTGCCGGACGGTTTCTCCGGTGCGATCGAGCGACAGCAGGCCGAAGCGACGCGCTTCGCGAGTCGTGCCTTGGGCCGATCTGTGGACCCGGTGGAGGCGGATCGGTACTGGGGTGGCGAGGCTCTACGAACCCGTCTCGCGAACCCCTGGGATTCGCTGGTGCTCGTCGGACGACGGGCACTATTGTTGGTCGACAACCACGAGCACGGACTCGATGAGCATCCCACGATGGATCGTAACCCCTGGCGGCAGCGGTTCCGGTTGCCGTGGACCCTCGGCGCAGGCGCCGCTGAGCGGCCGGCAGAGTGGGCGATTGTTCCGTTTGCGTTGATCTTCGCGCTGGCGCTGGGTGGCCTTTTGGCCCGGGGTGTTTCGGGGAGCGGAGGGGCTCAAGTCTGGGGAGCTATCGGTGCCTGCGCCGTCGCCCCGCTCGCGTTCTATGTTTCGAGCCGCTACCGGTTGCCGTTGACTGCCGTCCTCGTCATCCCGGCGGGAGCCGCCATTGCGTGGATTGCGGAGCGGCCGGAGCTAGGGCGACGCCGGACGGGGTGGACGGTCGCCGCTATGGCGGGTGCCCTGGTCGTTTCGCTGACCGTTCCGTCGGAGGACGTTCAGCGCACCGCGCTGATCTCAGGCCACTTCAATCGCGCCGCAGCGTACAAATCGATCGGTGACTTCGACGCAGCCGAGCGTGACGCGCGTCAGGCGCTCGCGATCGGTCCCGAGATCGATACTGCTTGGTACAACCTGGCAACGATTCTAGAAGCGCGTGAACGCTTCGAGGAGGCCGAGGCGGCCTACCTGGGTGCGCTGGAGCGCAACCCGGCGATGACGGTCGCCGCGGGCAACCTGGCGAGCCTTTACATTCGCCTAGGTACACCGGAGAAAGCTCCTCCGATCGTCCGCGGCGCGCTCGAGCACGGCGCCGGAGACTCCACGTGCTGGACCAATCTGATCGTCGCGCACTGGGAACTCGGCCAGACCGAACTCGCGCGACGAGCCGCCGCGGAAGCCCTGGCCTCGGGGATCCCGCTCGACCCCGAGCTGCTCGCGGCGATCGAGGTCGTTCCGGCTCGACCCTAGCGGGGTCTGTCCGAGATCTTGCGGTAGCGAAAGGGCCCATTCGGCGCGCCGAGCGGCGCGCCGTCGCGTTCAATGGTGAACGCATAGAGTTCCAGTCCGCCGGGACGAATCTCCACCCGATCGACCTCGGTCAGCGGGGTTGTCGTGGCCCCGATCGGCGTGCCTTCCCGCGCCAGCCGCAGCGATTTGCCGTCCGTGTCTACTTCGGCGCGGAATGTCCACTCGTAGACCTTGTCGCCTCGGAAGCGTTCATCGCAACGGCCCCGGCCGTCGCAGCGGACCGAACGATCGTCCGCGTCGAGGATCCAATCGAACACGAGGCCGGATTCCGTGCGCGCGAACGAAATCGTCGAGGTCGAATCGACTCTCTGCCAGGTCCCGATGAACCCGGTATCGCTCACCGGCTCCGGACCGCGGCAACCGATTCCGAGAAAGACGATCGGTACGAGAACTCCCATTGTGATCCGGCCTAGTGCCGCCAACTCGAACCTCCTTGCTGGACGGCCTGACGAAGCGAGGTTCGTCGGCCCGATCAGGGTATCCCAGGCAGCACCGTCGTCGCCCCGAGTGGATCGGTCCGGATGCGGTCGCGACGAAGCCACACGTGCAAGTGGCGACTCTCCCAGAGTTCGCTCGTGCCCAGCGCCCGGGCGTCGGCAGGCAGGTATACCGGAAACCGATAATCGACGTAGCGCTCAGCGATCGGCGACCGGAGCAGCGCCTCGCCAAAGGCTTCGAGTGTGACGACGATCTCCGGGTCGATCGCCTCGACGAATTCCGGAGGGATCGCGCCGAGCGACCCGCGGCTCCGCTCGTCGGGCACGTGCAACGGATGGTAGGGCAACGCTTCTGGGGAGACGAGTCCCATCCCGTCGACGACGCGTCCGCGGAAACCGAAACCCAGCCCGCCGACCTCGGAACTCATCAACGTGGCCGTTGCGAAACCGGCGTCGAGCCGCCGAGCCACGTCGACGTAGCGACGCACGCGCGCGTTCTCGGCCAGGTACGGGTAGCGCTCGATCGGTCCGAAACTGGCGACGAACGTGATGCCGAGTGCGATCGAGTGCGGGATCACCAACGCCACGAGCGTGATTACGACTAAAGCTCTTGACTCGGATGTGGTGCCCGACAGATAAACGATCGCCGCAATGGGCACGCCGACCAAGGGCACGTACCACGGAAAGAGCAGACTTCCCGAGACCCCGTAGACGCAGCCAACCGCACATCCGGCGCCAAGGATCAAGCCCCACGGGCCCCGACCCGCCGCCGCCGGGCCCGATCGTCGCCCGCGAAATACAACGCCGCCCACGAGAATCGCGACGAGGACAGCGACGAGCGCAGCGCGCAGCTCCACTGAGGCGAGCCACGGCAGCGTGGGCAGCGCGCGCCGCGTCAACGCATCGAGAGTCTCGCGCCACGGCACTTCGTAGACCAAAGACTTGGCAGCGATCGTGTGCGGGAGTAACGGAAAATAGACCAGCCAATAGGCCACGAACGGGAGCGCCCCGACCGCGCTCCCTGCCGCGACTCGCGCTGGATGGGCTCTTCGTGTGACGAGGGTCCAAGTTGCGAGCGCGATCCACAGCACAGCGAGCTCGAAGCGGACCAGACTCGCCATGCTCAGCAGGGCAGCCCCAGTCACGGGGTGCTGCCGGAACTGCAGCAGCGCAAGCCCCACGAGCGCGAGGGCCAGCGGGGTTTCCATTAGCCCGACTCCGGAGTAATGGACCAGCGAAAGATAGACCGGAGCAAAACCCCAGCCGATCCATCCGGCCGCGGCATCGTCCAATTCGAGCTGAATCCACCGACACCAAACCAGGCAGCCGACAGCGACGATCGTCGCTTCAAGACCTGCGACGACCGCGGTCGTGGCGGGGAAGACCGAGAATAGAGCTGCGAGCAGCAGGGTCCACGCCGGCGACGAGCTGCCCATCACCGCCTCGCCGGCGTTGAAGTACGGTTCACCGAATCGGATTAAATGTTCCGCGATCCGAAAATGGATCAGGGCGTCGTCGAACGGCCAGCGATGGAAGGTCAGGTGGATCCAGAATGAAACGAGCGCAACGATGAAAAAGCAGACTCCGTCCCAGCGGGCGCGCGAGCTCGTCATCGCCGCGCCGCTCGATCCGACTCGAGCAGGGTCTGCAGGCGCGCTCGCGCCGCATCGGCGATCGCACCACTGGGCCGGGCCGCGAGATAGCGTTCGAGCTCGACGATTTCCTGCGCAGTCTGGCCCTGCAAGCTGCAGAAGAAGGCGAGAGCGAAGTGAGTCTGCGACTGTTCCGGATAGCGCGCGGCGTGACGCCATAAAGCATCGAGGGCCACGCGGGCTTGGTGAGCGCCGGGATCCGCTTGCAGCGCCGATTGGTAGCTCGAGATCGCCTCGACCAATGCCCCGCCGGCCAGTTGGTAGAGCGCGAGCGCGTAACGGGCCCTCGAATCGGAGGGCGCCACCCGAGCCACCTCGGCCGCCTGCCGAGCGGCCTCCTCGAAGGCAGCCGAACCGTAGTGCAGCTCTCCCAAACGCAGGCGGAGTTCGTTGTCCTGCGGGTGACGCTCGACCAGTTCGGCGACGCGCGCTAGCGCCGCCTGCGGCCCGACGATCAACGCGTCGATCGTCGCAAGATTGTCGAGCGCCGTCATGAACGATGCGGAGCCGTAGGACACTCGTTCCAGCTCACTGCGTCCATCGAGGAGGTCACCGGCCAGCAACGATGCCAATCCTTGTTCGAGCATCCGCTCGGACTCGGACACCTGGGCCTCGGCGAGCGGAAAGGCTTCCCGGGTCAGCCCGGCCAAGAAGCCCGCGGCGACCAATAGAGCAGCGAGCAGAGCGACCTGTCGCGACACGTCGAATCCAAGAATTTCGAAAGCCCGGGACCCGTCAGTATGCTGGGACCGCTCGCGGTGCGTCAACCCGCCTTGGCGAGGCTCGAACGATGGAGGCTACGATGTCGCGCTGAGTTATGACCGAGCGCGATTCTGTCGATCCTCTAGACACGCTGGAACGGACGCTCGGTCATCGTTTCAGAGATCCGGCCCTGCTCGAGGCCGCGCGAACCCATCGTTCCCACTCCCACGAACGCGCCGGGGCCGAGGCCGCGGACTACGAGCGGATGGAGTTCCTGGGTGACGCTCTGGTCGGACTTCTCGTGTCGGAGTGGCTGTTCCACGACGATCCCGCGGCCGCCGAGGGGACGCTGACCCGGCGACGGCAAGTCGTCGTTCGCACCTCGACTTTGGCGGAGGTGGCGCGGCGTCTCGGTCTCGGACAGGCGTTGCACCTGGGTCGGGGCGAAGAACGCACCGGGGGCCGGGAAAAGACTTCACTGTTGGCGGACGCGTTCGAGGCGACGCTGGGCGCGATCTTTCTCGATGGCGGGATGCGCGCAGCCCGCGGCTTCGTACGACGGGAGTTGGGGCCCGCGCTGCGCGCGACGCGCGGACTCGCGGAAACGGCCGACGATTTCAAGACGCGGTTGCAGGAGCGGGTTCAGGGAATCTGGCAGCGAACCCCCGTCTACCGTATGGTTTCGACTGAAGGACCGGCGCACGCGTTGACCTTCACCGCCGAGGTCCTGGTGAACGGACGGGTGCTCGGTGCGGGGTCCGGACCTTCCCGCAAAGAAGCCGAACAACACGCCGCGCGCCACGGCCTCGCGACGCTGGATAACGATGAAAACGACGAAACCGCACGCCGGCAGCCGGACTGAGTTACGAATGCGGCTGAGCGTCGCCTTGGCCCTGATCGTTGGTGCTTTCAGCGGCGCGAGCCGCGCGGATGGACCGAATCTCGTCAGCGGCGAGTCCGAGAATCGGGTCGCCCTGCAAGGTCAAAATCGCTTCGAGATCCACGGCGTGCGGGGTCGCATCATTTTGCGCTCGACCCAACCGGGCGAGTTGCAATATATGACCACGGAGCTGGACGATCGCAAAAAGCCGAAGCCGATCGCGCTCTGGCATGACCGAGGCACGCTGCGTCTCATGCCGCCCGCGGGAGGCGATGAGTCGCCGCGATTGCTCGAGGTGGCCGTCTCCTCGGAGTTGCCCGTTTTCCTGACGGTGAGCG
>JANNRU010000194.1:0-20070 GCA_031401755.1 Acidobacteriota bacterium
CGCGGCGGCGCGCGATCGGCCACATCAACAGCCAGGAGAGCAACTCTCCCATCGAGGCCTCGCGGCCGTTTGCCTGTCGCTCCACGTCGAGTTGGCCGAGCAGGGCCACGAGCAACGGCCAGGCCTCGGCCTCCCGAGCGTAGGGCTCGCGGAGCTCGGGCAGCACGACATCGAAGACACCGGTTTCTCTCATCAGCTCGAACGATTGACGGGACGCGCCCCCGCGGCAGAAGCGCACCAACTCCTCGAGGATTCTGGGCATGGCCGCACGCGGGATCTCGTTGCGCGTCTTTCGGAGGGCGGCCCCGGTCTGTGCTTCGAACCCGAAATCGAGCCTCGCTGCGAACTTGATCGCCCGCAAGATTCGGATCGGGTCCTCTCGGAAGCGGGTCTCGGGGTCGCCAATCGTCCGGATCAATCGTCGGCGAAGGTCTCCCAAGCCGTCGGCGTAATCGAGCACCGTCTCGTTGTTGACGTCGTAAAACAGCGCGTTGATCGTAAAGTCACGTCGCAGCGCGTCCTCCTCCGGTGTGCCGAAGACGTTGTCGTCCCGAATCAGCAGGTCGCGGTTGTTGGCAATCGGCTCTTCGGCGCCATCCGAGTTGCCGTCCGCGCCGTCCAGCGCGCGAAATGTGGCGACCTCGATGATCTTGCCATTCTGAAAGTAGATGTGAGCGAGTCGGAACCGGCGCCCGATGATCCGGCAATTGCGGAACAATCGCTTGATCTGCCGAGGGGTGGCCGAAGTGCCGATGTCAAAATCTTTCGGGTGCCGGCCAAGCAAGAGGTCGCGCACACATCCACCGACGAAGTACGCACCGTGATCGAAACGCGTCAGTCGTTCGACGATCTTGACCGCGTCGAGGTCGAGGTCTTCTCTATCGATCGGTTGGTGTACGACCCGCGGTCCATGGTGGACCGGGGTCGACGCGTTGGCTACCGGAAGGGGCGCCGGGGACGCCGCAACGGCCTCCTTGCGGGAGCCGCGCCGGCTGAACAGGGTTCGCAGTCGTTTCAGCATGCGGGGACGCTCACGGTCCTCGCCGCCGCGTCTCCTCGTCGCAAGTCGCATTTCCTCCGGAGAGACGATTGCCGCCCGGCCGACGGGGCAGAGCCCCACCGCGGGGCTGAGATCCGCATGATAGCATCGACTACATGGCCACTCGTACTAAGAAAGACAAGCGCGGCCTTGAGGCCTCAGACCTCATGCGCCCCGATCCGATCTGGGTTCGGGAGGATGCGACCCTCGCCGAACTGGTCGACGTGCTAATCCGGGAGCACATCCATGGGGCGCCGGTCGTCGACGAGGACGGGATGCTCTGCGGAGTCGTCTCCCAGCAGGACGCGTTTTTCGGAGCGATGACCCGAGACGATGCCGGCCTGCCGCGGGACGTTCTCACAGTCCGCGACATGATGACCGCACCGGCCGTCAGCGCGACCGAAGAGACATCGATCCAAGACCTCTGTGAGATCATGCAGCGTCTGCGGATCCATCGCATTCCGATCGTCCGTAGCGGCCGGCTGGTCGGGATCGTCAGCTCGCTCGACGTCTGTGGCGCGGTCGCTCGAAGGGTACTCTGACTCGGATGTCGACGAGCCCGTCGCAGATCATTGCTTCGCTCAATTCCCTTCACCTGGGCGAGACGGACAAGATTCGCGTTCAGCTCGACGCTGCGCGCGACGGGTGCCTGGCTCTCGAACAAGGTGAGCTCGCCCAATGGCTGGCCGAGGCCAGCGCTGCGTTGTATCAGGCCGATCTGCGGACTTATCGCCGCCGCGTCGAGAGCGTCATCGCCCGACTCGGGCACCTGAAGTAACTCGGAGGAGAATTTGGACGCACTGCTCGCGCAAGGCTGGCCCGCACTGCTCATCCAGTCGTCGATGGGCATCGCCCTGGCGGCGAGCGCCGGGCTGCGGGCGTTCCTTCCGTTGTTGGTCGTCGGTGTCGCGGGTCGCCTGGAGTGGATCCGCCTTGCAGACTCGTTCGACTGGCTGTGCGGAACACCGGCGCTCGTGGTCTTTGGGGTCGCGGTCGTCTTCGAGGTGCTCGCGGACAAGATACCGGTGGTCGATCACGTCCTCGATGCCGCCCAGACGCTGGTGAAGCCTGCCGCAGGCGCCGTTCTCGCTGCCGCAGTCGTCACCGACTGGCATCCGCTGGTCTGGACCGTTGCCGCCGTGATCGCCGGCGGGTCACTCGCGGGCGGCGTTCACCTCGCCAAGGCCAAGCTGCGACTGGCGTCCACGGTGCTCAGCGCAGGATTCGCCAACCCGGTGTTGTCTCTGATCGAGGACGCCACAGCCGTGGCGGTGTCGCTTGCAGCCCTCTTCGTCCCGGTCCTCGTCGCTGGCTCGGTGCTCGTGGCTTCGTGCGCGGCCTTGGCGTTTCTGCTCCTGCTTAATCGCCGGCGTAGGCAATCTCGAGCGCGAGCGCCCTTCGGGTCGCCAGGAACAGCATCGCCGCGGTGAACAGGAACAATCCCGGTATCGCCAGCCACGGGGAGACCGGGTCGGCCAACAACGCGAACGGCCCTTCAGCGCCCTCCGGTCGCACCGGTAGCAAGGCCTGCAGGTAGAAAATGACGCTGAGCTTCTTGAGCAACGCCGGTAACAGCGGGTTGGTCGTCTCCCACAAGAACACGACGACGGCGGGCACGAGCGGGTTCTTGAACCGCAGCCCGGCGAGCAGGAATACCGCCCCGTAACCCATGCAGGCGAGTGCGGTGACGAAGGCGTAGCTGATCCAGTGCAGGAGCCCGGCGCCGTGCAGTAAGTGATCGAGCGCTGCACTCGGGCCCAACGCGCCGAACAGCAGCCCCTGGCAGACGAGGCCGCTGGTCACGAACAGCGTCGTGCTTCCAATCCATCCGGCAACGAACTTGCCGAGGGTCAGCAACTCGCGACGGATCGGGGCGAGGAAGTAGTAGTGCAGGCTCCGGTCGAGAATTTCGCCGCGAAACAGGCTGGTGAAGATCCAGGCGCAGCCCAGGAACAAAAGGCCGCGAACCAGTACCTGGAAGATCAACGCGAACGCCATCACCGAATCGGCCAGGCTCACGCCGCCTTCTTTCGGGTCCCAGACCGTGCTCACGATCAACGAAAGTAACGAGATGCCGATGGGGATCAAGGCGAATAGCCAGAGGGGCAGCGCGCGACGGCCGAAGAGGGTCTTGGCCAGCTCGATACGCAGCACGCCGAGGAATTGACGCACGTGGGTGTCGCTCAAGACCCCTCCTCGCCACCGATCAGGTAGCGGTAGACGGCGTCGACATCGTCGTCGGCGGGACAGACGGTCTCAAGGCCCAGATCGTGGTCGACCGCGATTCGGTTGAGCGACAGATAGAACCGATCGGGATCGCGCGTAGCGACGAGCAGGCCGCCGCCATCGACGTGCAGCTTGACCTCGACCACGGTGTCCAGCTCGAAGATCCGCGCGGCTAGCATTCCAGGCTGACGGCAACGGATCAGCACTTGTAGCGGGTGGCGTCGCATCTCGCTGCGGACCCCGCGGATGTCGCCTTCGGCAACCACGTAGCCTTCGTTCAGTAACACGACCTGGTCTGAGATCAGATCGACCTCGTGCAGGATGTGGCTTGAAACGATGACGTGACGTCCTTGGTCGACCCATTCACGCAGTAAAGCGATGATCTCCGCGCGCACTAGCGGATCGAGGCCGTTCAGCGGTTCGTCGAGAACGAGCACGCGCGGATCGTGCGCCATCGCTTGCGCCAGTTTGACCCGTTGGCGCATACCCTTGCTGTAGCCGGCGATGCGCCGCGACCCGGCCTCGGTCAACCCCAGCCGGGCGAGGGCCGCGTCGGCCCGCCGTTGGGCCTCGTCGTTGGCGTAGCCGTGGACGCGGAGGTAGGAGACGACGAAATCGCGCCCGCGAGCGCCACGCGGGAATGCGTCGATCTGAGTCGCGTAGCCCACGAGGCGGAACAGGCTCTCAGCGTCCCGCGGGGAGACTCCGAGGACCGAGATCGATCCGTCGTTGGGCCACAGAAGCCCCGTGATTAGGTTCATCAGTGTGGTCTTGCCCGAGCCGTTCGGGCCGACGAGGCTAGTGATTCCGGGAGGGATCGACAGGCTCACCCGGTTGACGCCGAGGATCTCACCATAAAACTTGGATACGTCGTTGAAGACGATCGTTCCCGCCGCGTTCACGAGCGCACGACCTCGTAGGCCTTGAGGCGGCGTGAAAGCAGGGCCAGGCAGGCGGCCGCCACGCAGAACAGCGCAAGCCACGCCGCGGCCGCCGGGACGGTTGTCTCGCGACTGACGCCGAACAGCGAGGCCCAGACGACCGTGGTCATCTCGCCGATGTCGATCAGGCTGCCCCAATCGGTTCTCAGGATGAAATTGAGCACGCCAGCGACCATCGCGGCGACGAAGAAGACCCCGAACATCGCGGCGTGGGCCAGCGGCTTCCAGCGCAGGTGCGCCGAGAGCGCCAGGCTCAACAGGCAGAGCAGTACGATCCAGATCCACGATCCGACGAGGATACCGACCCCGACGCGCCAGTTGCCGCTGAGCCAGCTCCAGCCACCGAGCGAGGCTTGCAGGAGGAACAGTATCGACCCCGGAATCCAGGTCACCAACGAAAGTAACGTAATCAGTACGGCCGATTTTCCGAGTACGTATTCGGCGCGCGAGAAGGGCCGCGAGAAGTAGAGCGGGAGCGCGTTGTTCCTGAGGTCATCGGCGATCAGCGACGGTCCGATGATCATGGCCACGAGGAACGACATGAATAGCTGCGGCTTCATGTACCAACTCAGGAAAAAGAGACCGTCGAACCGGAAGAATTCGGCGACTTGCGCCGGCTCGATCCCGAACGTTTGGAGGAACTTCAGGTTGTGCGGGAGATAAATCCACAGCGCCACCACGACCGGGCAGACGAAGCAGAGGGCAAAGAACCCGCCAAAAAGCCGCGACGCGAAGACTCGCTCGAATGCGTAACGCGGTAAGGTCATGAAGCGCCAGCGCGGATCGGTACGCGCACCGTCGTAGCCGCGGTAGCTTTTTTCGTAGACGGCCATACGTTATTCCATCGCCTGCAAGAAAATGTCCTGCAGCGAGTCGCGTCGGTAGTCCAGGCGGCGGATCTGGATCTCTTTCTCGGCGGCGATCCGGTAGAGATCACGCATGTCGATACCTTCCGGGAGAACCAACTTGATCCGCCGCGCCCCGACGATCGCATATTCGCAGCCGAGGCGTCCGATCGCCGTCGCGAACTCCTCGACTTCCGTGTGGGTCTCGACTTCGATAAATCGCCGGTTCGCCCGTCGTTCGGCTTCAAGATCGCAGTGCTGGACGATCCGACCGGCCTTGAGAATCAACACTTCATCGCAGCATTCTTCGACGTCGCGGAGCAGATGCGATGAAAGCAATAGCGTGACCTCGCCGCGGTCGCGAATCTCCTGGATCAAGCGGATCATTCGTCGGCGGTGCGGCGGGTCGAGTCCGTTCGTCGGCTCGTCGAGCACGAGGAGCTTCGGGCCGTGAACGATCGCCTGGGCCAGCTTGGCCATCTGCTTCATACCCAAGGAGTAGGACTCAATCTTCCGATAGCGGGCCTCGCCAAGGCCGACGTAATACAGAACCTCGTGGGCCCGCTCGAGCGCCGGCCGCGACGGTAACCCGGAGATCTCGGCCATCAGGCGCACCAAGCGCACTGCCGAAATGCCGGCGATGTAGGCGTCGTTCTCCGGCATGTATCCACAGAGCGCGCGAAGCTCGCGGCTCTGGGTTCGGATGTCGTGGCCGAAGATCCTGGCGGTCCCGCTCTTCGGTGGATGGAAGCCCAGCAACGTGTGCAGGAGCGTCGTCTTGCCGGCGCCGTTCGGACCGAGCAAACCGATCGACTTGCCGGTCAAGGAGGCGCGCAGATCTCGAAGGATCGTGCGCGCTCCAAACTGAACCTCTAAGCCGTCGAGCTCGATCGCGCCGTTCATCACTCTCGATGCATCCCGGTGGGTGGAAGGGCCGGTTACTGGCCGGTCTGCGCCGCCACCGCGACGACCGATTCTCGCACATCGAGCAGCCCGCTGAAGCCGAGCACCGATCCGAGGCCCTGGCCAAAGAAACCACCCTCGGTCGAACCGGCGACGATGATCCGGTCGGGCTCGCCGTAGGCGACGGTAAGGCTCGCTCCGTCACCGACCGCTTGGGTCAATAGCGCCTTCTTTTCCGCGCCCAGGCCGGAGAGCAGGTCCGCGAGCGGGCCGGCGGCCGGGGAGAGGTTGCGGTAGACCGCGGCCGAGAAACCAACCTGTCGATCTCTCGGTAGCAGCGAAGTGAATTGGGTCGAACGGGGCAGGGAGACCCCGGAAGCGCGGGTCATCAAGGCGCGATCAACGATCGCCTGCGACGGACCAGCCACCAGGTAGCCGTCCGAGAAGGTGTACCAGGCCAGCGGCTGGCCGCTTCCGCGACTGACGATCACGCCGTAGTCACGCCCGCCGACCTTTCGCGGCTCACGAGTTAGCCCTGGAGATCCCGTGCGGGTGGCGGTCGCGTCGATCTCTGAAACCGCCCAGCCAATCGCGGAATCCAGTGCTTCCGAGTCGTAGGATTCGACGATCAGCTTCCAGGAGGGTACTGGGACAACCGGGCCGTCGAGCGCGATCGCGAACTCCCCGCCGATTGGCGCGGCCAAGTCGCGACGGATGTCGATGGCGTGCTCCCGCTCGAACTCGGCGATCCCGAATTCGAAATCGGGGTCCCCAGCGGAGAGGATCTCGAACAACTCGTCGATGAGAGCGCCCGCGTCCTTGGCCACGAATGCGGCGGCGAGGTAGGCGTCGCGGCTGACAAAATCGAGCGCCGACATGGCAGCCGGCGGCGCGAGCCAGGCGGCGATCCCACGGCGATTCTGGTCGAAGACCAGGGACGCACGGAGGTCGAGGCGATCGCCGTTCCGGTGCACCTCGGCCATCAGGAACTCGGCGTTGGCGACGCCGAACGCGGCTGCGTTCTCGCCGTCGATTGTGATCAAGCGCCCGAGATCGACGCCCAGGAGCCACTCGACGCCCTGATCGTAGTGCTCGGCGAGCAGGCCGTGGAATCGGCTGGGCACTGTACCGAGCGTCGATCCCGCCTCGACCTGGGTCCGGTAATCGACCAGCCGATCGCGGTTCGGCGCGAGGGCCAGGCGCGATCCCATTTGCCAGGCGTAGAGCACCATCGCGGGATCCGGAATCGGGTCGTTCTCGCCCGCTTCGCCGAGGAAGACCACCCGAAGGTTGCCGTCGGTGGGCGCGAGACGATCGAGCGCGGTCTCGAAGTTCCTCCGGAAGGTCTCCGGTCGCACGAGATCGGCGAGGAACAACGGCTGGCTTGGGCCATTTTCGGAGTTCACTCCCAAGGTCAGCACGATCTCACTCCCGAACTCGCTCCCGACGGTGCGCAGGCCCTCGATCACGTGTTGGATCTCGGTGTCGACGCCGTTCTCGGCGACGGAATCGTTCCACCACTGCCGTAGTCCGGGGTTCTCCTGGACCCGTTGCCGGAGGATCGACCAAGCCTCGCCGATTCCTGCGCTCATGTTCGGTAGCGCGAAGTAGACCGCGGTCTGGGCGGGGGCGGCGTCGAGCAGGTCGGTCGACCGACGACGGTCGGTCGCGATCGCTCGATCCATTTCTTCGCCGATCGAACGCACGGCGCGGAGTAGCTCGATGTACTCGTCAACGTTGCGGGAAAAGGCGACTTCGTCACCGATCGGGTTCGACTCGAGGTGAGCACGGGTCGTCAGCTGCTCGCCGGGCGTCAATTTCCGATCTACGTTGCGGCCGTTGACGTTGACGCCGACCTGGCCTTCGATCACCGAGACTCGGGAGCCCTTGACCCCGTGGTTGACCGCGAAGATCGTGCCTTGGACGGCGACCTCGCAATCGTCCGTTTCGACATAGAGGTGCCCTGAGCCCTGGTCCGCCGCTTCGACCACTACGACACCGCGATCCAAGTCGACGATGGAGTCGGACGTCCGTCCGGGCATCAGGTGCCGCCGCTCGACCACTCCAATCTCGGAGCGCTCGCTCAACTCGACGCTTGAAGTGTCGGCCAGTCGGATCAACGCCGACGTGTCGCCCGCGGTCCGCAGGCGCTCGCCGGGAGCCAGGGTCAACTCCTGGCCCTCTTGCACCGGGACGCTCTCGTTGTCGCGGACGTGGAACGCCTCGCCTTTGAGCGATTCGACCCGGATCATCCCGCCGGCCTGGAACGAAAACACATCGGTCTGGACGCTCAGACCGATCACCGCGAGGACCAGACCCGCTGCGGCGGCCAGACGCCAACTCCATCCGGCAGAACCGCGAGCCTTCGGGGTAACGTTGCGGGACGCAGCCCGAGCGCGGCCGAACTCGGCGGATGCACGGCGGCATCCCACGCACTCCTTGACGTGATCATCGAGCAGCATTCGCCGCGCCTCGGAGAGCATCCCCGACCGACGGTCGGCGAGCATCGCCCGAAATCCGTCGCAACCGACGAGTCTGCGACCGCTGGCTTCGGTGTTCGCGATCTCCTCGGCGACCATCATCTCCACGCGGGCGATCGCCGCGTGCTCCGAATCCGCAGGGGAGACGCTAGTTCGAAGTCGATCCATTTCTCGATCGAGAAGGGCATCCAGATCGATCGGTTCGCGATTCATGATCGTTCTCCTACGAGCGGGCCGAGGAGTTCCCGCAAGTGTTGACGAGTGCGGTGGAGGATCACCCCGACCGTGCTACGTGAGGCACCGGTCAAACGGGCGATCTCGTGATTGTCATAACCTTCGAAGTAGCGGAGGATGAAGACCTCGGCCGAGCGAGGACTGACCTCGGCCAACGCGCGGCGCACGACGGCCGAGAGCTCGCGCGAGTCGTGGATCGCTCCAGGCGAATCCTCGGCGCGATCGGCAAGCGTCGCCTCGACGGTTTCCATCGGCTGCGAGCGAGCGTTGCGTTTGGATCGGCAAATGTCCAGGGCGGCGTTGATCGCCGCCCGCCTGAGGTAGTGGCTGGGGTCCGCCGAGAGTGTCTGGCCCTCTCGGCGCCGGACCAGCCTGAGGAACACGGTCTGGAGCACGTCCTCGGCGTCCTCGGAACTGCCAGTGATCCGGTAGGCCGACCGATAGACCAGGCTTGCGTGGTCCCGGTAGAGTCGGCTGAGATCGACCGACTCCGGGACCATGGTCTGTTGAGTCGCCGCCTGGAACACGCCGTCCTCCTTGTCAGTCGGCTCGCGCATCTATAACGACCCTCCCTCCGCTTCCATTAACAATCGGCGCACGATCGCGGGCCATTATCCGTAATCTGGTCGGATTCCGGGTGGCCCGGGGAAAAACAGGCCCTGGCGCCGGTCGGCGATCCGGTCGGGTTCCGCTCGAACGCTGGGAGGTTCGCACCAAAACCGGACCGGGTCCCGTCGAGGATGGCTACGCGGCTTTCGGCCGCTCCGGCCCAGACTGCGGGTTGCCACGAGATGGGTGAAGTCGGACTCTTCGCTCTAGGTCTTCGGGCCGTTCGTCAAATTGATCGTCATCGTCGGCGTTGTCGAGGTCACCTCCGGCGACAGCATCTGGCTCGGCATGCGCGGGGTGGCGGGCGGCAGCGGCTCGTCCGAGGAAGAGTTGGCTCCCACGGTGGCCGCAAGGTTGTGGAACGCGGGTCTGAGCCGGGTGAATTGATTCGATCGGCAATGTCCATCGGTCGACAGCCTGTCCAGATCAATGTGTAGCGGCTTGTGCGGACCCGTCGTGATCGTGGACGCGTCGCCACGTCTCTGGAGGCGCTTCGCGCTCGACGAATAATCGTTCCGCGAGCGCACAGGACCAACTCCAGGGCTTCTTGCTCAGGCCGAGGGTCATCGCCGGTGTCGTTCGATCCGGTTTGCGTTCCGACCGGCCCTTGACCCGGTTCTTCCAGACGGCGAAGAGTAAAGACCTTCCCGACGATCGACTCGAGGCTCCGGCCGAAGGCGATTGTTTCGCGTTTGTGGTCAGCGTGGGAGTGCCGCGGGAGTGGGTGTAACGAATCGACCGGGAACATCGCTCGGTCCCGGCGCCGTGCTTGGGGCCGCGCCTTCACGGTTCGCTGCCGCCGACCCGGGTTGCCCCGGAAAACGGTGTTGGGAAAACGTCCCCACAAATGTAGACTCGTTTTCATGTTGCGGTGGATTGTCGGGGGAGCGTTGTGCGTGGTGGCGGGGTGTGCGACCGGCGGTAGTCGGCCCAACGTCATCGTTGTCGTTCTCGACACGGTGCGCCGCGACCACCTCGGTTGCTACGGCTACGCCCGTGACACGAGCCCGAATCTCGATCGTTTCGCCGCGCAAGCCGTCGTGTACGAGCGGGCGGTCTCGGCCGCGCCCTGGACGCTGCCGAGCCATGCGACGCTCTTCACCGGTTTGTTGCCGTCGCGCCACCAGGCACACCACGAGCATCTGCGTCTGGCGGACGATAGGGTGACGATCGCCGAGCGGTTGGCTGCAGCGGGCTATGAGACGATCGGGTTTTGCAATAATCCGTGGATCACCGGCGGGCTCGGCATGACGCAAGGCTTCCAGCGCTTCGATGAAGTTTGGCGAGATCGCGTGGCCCACGGCGGGTTCAGCCTAAATATCTTCGTCAACCCCGAAAAGCATGGCATGGACGACGCGGGCGCAGCAACGTCGTTTCGGGCGATCGAGAACTGGCTTGCGGCCCGCGACGACTCACGTCCGTTCTTTCTGTTCGTCAATTTGGTCGAGGCGCATGCGTACTTCGATCCTCCGGCGCCCTACCGTGGCCGCTTCTTCGACCAGGACGTGTCTCGAGAAGCGGTAAAGCAAGCGAATCTCGTCTACTTCAAGGAGGCCTACGCGGACCAATTGGAACCGCAGACACGGACTCGGATTCAAGGGCTCTATGACGGCGAAATCGCTTATCTCGACGAGTGGATCGGACGATTCACGGCGATGATCGACCGGGAAGGCCTGCTCGATCGCTCGCTGATCGTGTTCACCGCGGACCATGGTGAGGCGTTTGCCGAGCATCGGTCCTGCGGGCTACCGCTGATCGACCACCAGCTCAGCCTGTACTCTGAGTTGGTCGACGTTCCGCTGGTCATCCGCTACCCGTCGGCGAGCGCTCAATCGGCTGCGAACGGCACGCGAGTTCCCACGCCTGTCAGCTCGACTGATCTGTTTCCGACGATACTCAACGTCGTGGGACTCGACCCGGGCGAGGGGCTCGACGGGATCAGCCTCGCCGGAACTCCGCCGCCTGAAGGGCGACCACTGTTCACTGAGTACTATCGGCCAATCGTGCATCTTGGCCTGTTGAACGAGCAGATTCAGGACAAGTCGCAAATCGATTGCTTGGCCAACCGGCGCCTCGTTGCGGTGCACTCGGGACGTTTGAAAGTGATCGCGGGGGAGTCGATCGATGCTCCCGCGATATTCGACCTGGTTGATGATCCCGAAGAACGTTCTCCGCGCGCACCAGCGGCGAGCGGAGTCGAGGCCGAGCTCGCCGCGCTCGCCGTGGAACGGTTGCGCACCATGCAAGACGGTCCCGAGCTCGCCCCACCGACGCTTGATGACGCTTGGCGCGAAGCGTTGCAGTCGCTGGGTTATCTCAAGTGAGCGGGGTGTGAAGGGAAATTGCGCGGCAGCACCGATCAGTGCCGGCAAACTCGTCGGGCCGGCGATCGTTCTCGCGCTCGCGGTCGTGACAGTCTATCTGCCGATCTTCAGCGCCGGATTCGTCTGGGACGACGACTTCAACGTCACCGGTAATCCGCTCCTGCGCGATGGCGCCGGCCTCGCGCCGATTTGGAGCGAGCGTCCAGAGAATCACCAGTACTATCCGCTGACCCATACGACGTTTTGGATCGAACGACGTCTGTGGGGCAACTGGGCCCCGGGTTTTCACGCGACGAACCTGGCGCTGCACGCGGCGAGCGCGGTCCTGGTCTGGACTCTGTTGCGCCGCCTGCTCATCCCGGGAGCGTGGCTCGCGGCGGCGATGTTCGCGGTCCATCCGCTCAACGTCGAGTCGGTCGCCTGGATCACCGAGCGCAAGAACGTCCTGTCGTGCTTCCTGGGATTGATCACCGTTGTCGTCTATCTCCGGTTCGCCGGCTTGCCGGCAACGGCTCGCAGGCGTCGCGCGCTGACCTACGTCGGTGCGCTGATCGCGTTCGCGGCGGCGTTGACGGCCAAGACCGCAATCGCACCCCTTCCGGCCGTCATGCTCGTACTCGAGACCTGGCGGGTCGAGCGCGGGCGTTGGCGGGATTTGCTGCCGCTTGCGCCCTTTTTTCTGCTGGCGATCGGATTCGGGATCGTCACATTGTGGATCGAAGTCGGCCATCTCGGAGCGGGGATCGACTGGGATCTCTCGTTCGCCGGCCGATGGATCGTCGCCGGCCGTGCCGCGTGGTTCTATGGCGTGAAACTCGTCTGGCCCTCGGGCCTGGCCTTCTTCTATCCGCGGTGGGAGATCGATCCGGGCGTGCTCATGCAGTACATCTCGCCGCTTACCGCGCTCGCCGTTCCTGGCCTGTGCTGGCTTGCTCGTCGCAGGATCGGCGCGGGGCCGCTGGTCGCGGTCGCATCCTATGCGCTCCTGTTGGCGCCGGCGCTCGGGTTCGTCGACGTCTACTTCTTCACGCACGCATACGTCCAGGACCACTTCCAGTATTACGCCAGTATTCCGCTGCTTGCGCTGGTCGCGGCGACGCTGACCCGCGCGTTGGATCGTGGACCCGCGGGCCCGGCGACGCGGCGCGTGCCTTCAATCGTGAAGGCCGTGCCGTCGCTCCTCATGCTCGTCGCGCTCGGTAGTGTCGCCTGGCATCGTGTGCAGGCATTCGAGAGCTGGGAGACGCTGTTCCGCGATTCCTTGGCTACCAACCCGCGATCCTGGGGAGCGCAACACAATCTTGGAAACTGGCTCTACGTCGAGGGTCGCGGTGCCGAAGGTTTGGCGCATCTCCAGGAAGCCGTGCGGTTGTACGAGGAACTGATCCCGGCCGTGCCTGCGTCGCCGGACCTCGCCCGCGCGCAAAACCTGCGTCTGGTCGGCTTGCGCTACAGCACCAGCGGCGCACTGCTTCAAGTCGGCCGATTGGCGGAGGCTGCCGCTGAATGTAAGGCGATGCTGGCGGTAGCTCCGGACAGCGCACGCGTGTTTCATCGCCTCGCGGAGATTTATCTACGGCAAAAGCGCTACGACGATGCTGTGCGTCAGCTCGAGCAAGCCGTTGGCCTGGAGCCGGATTCGGCAGAGCTGCGCGCCGACCTGGCCCGGGCCCGCTTCGTGGTCGGGCGAGTCGAGGAGGCCTTGCAAGATCTGGACGAATCCCTCAGGCTGCGGCCGGGCTACTTCTTGGCCCAGCATCGCCGCGGTCTCGTGCTCGTCTCGTCCGGCCGCCCGTCCGAGGCAGTCCAAGCTTTCGAGGCCGCGATCGCCGACAATCCGTTGTTTATCGAAGCCTATCGCGGATTGGCCCAAGCCGCGCGCGCGACCGGCGACGAGGCCCGCGCGTCCGAGGCGATGAGGCGTTACGACGAGCTCGGTCGCTCGTCGGCGACGGCTCCCCGTCCGTCGGCCGCCAGCGTACGCTGAGTGGGGACCGCGATTTAACCCGGGGGCGCGGTTCGCGCGTAGCCCGTCGCGGCCAGGGGCCATCCCGGGCGCAGACGTAGCGCTGCTTCGTAGTGCGCGTGCGCTTGCGCGATACGGCCAAGCCGCTCGAGCACCGCCGCCAGGTTGAAATGGGCGTCGGGGTTGTCGGGTTCGAGTTCGATCACGCCTTCGTAGGCGGCCATCGCCTCGGGGAGTCGATTGCCGCGGGCCAGGAGGATCCCGTAGTTGAGGCCGGCACGTGCCTGCTGCGGCTCGTACCGCTGGAGCTCGGTCAACGCCGCGAGAGCTTCATCCGTGCGGTCGAGTCGGACGAGCACGGCCGCGATGTTGTTCCAGGCCTGGGCGTAGGCCGGGCGGAGCCGCAACGCTTCGCGGTAGGCAGCTTCAGACTCCGGCAGTCGATCTGTGGCGGCGAGCGCGTTCCCGAGATTGTACCAAGCCTTGGCGAAGGCGGGATGGAGCGCAACCGCTCGACGCAGCATCGACACCGCCTCGGTGGACCTGTTCGTGGCGACGAGCGCCGATCCGAGGTTGTTCAGCGCCTGAGCGTCGTCGGGCCGGAGCCGCAGCGAAGTCTCAAAGGATGCGATCGCTGACTCGACTTGCCCGTCGCGAAATTGCAAGGTTCCGAGACCGTTCCGCGCGGAGGCGGAGGTCGGATTGGTCGTGGCCCAGCGCTCGTGAAACCCGCGGGGATTCGCGTAGATCGGCGCGCGGTGCGCTTGCATGAGGACGAACGCCAGCGCGGCGCCGATGAGTGCGGCGACGATCACCGCGCGCGCGCGTGTGGCGCCGCTCGCGGCCGCGGCGAGGATCGCCGGTGCCGCGAGTGTCGCCGGGAAAACGTAACGCTCGTCGAAGAGGGTCTCCTGCACGAACAGGTTCGCGCTCGGAAGCTGAAGGATGACAAACCACGCACCCCAGAATGCGAGCACGGGCCGCGGCAGGCCGAGGGTGGCCCAGCGGATCGCGGTGGCGACGATCAGGGCGGTTGCCATTCGTACCGGGTCGAGCCAACCCGAAGATGGCGGCTCGTAAACGAGCGAGATCGCCGGGGCAAGGGTCGTCTGCAGGCCGAACAGGAGCGATTCGAAAGGACCCAGCGGCCGGTCGAGAACGGCGAGGTCCGGCGCTTGGCCGACGAGCACGACGGCACGCGCGGCCGCGTAGATCACGAGCGCCGCGACGAATGGCAAGTAGCGCTGGGCCCAACTCCGGATAGTGGCCGGTCGTAGCTGGGCGAAGGCCACGTCGGCGGCGACGAGAATGAGCGGTGTGGCGACTGCGAGTTCCTTCGAGAACAGCGCCGCGAGAAACGACGACCACGATACGGCCCGCCAGGCCGGGGTCGGCCGCAGGTGTCCGGCGACCGACAGGAGAACGAAGAGCAGCGGAAGCAGCGAGTCGCGACCGGCGATCGGAAGCGCGCAGGCTCCGGTGGCCGGATGCAGCGCGAACACCGCCGCCCCCAACGCGGTCGGTATTCTCGCCGTACCCAGGGGCGGCGAGCGCAGCAGCAACCAGGTCGCGAGCGCGACCGTCCCGGCGAGCAGTGCGTTCACCATGTGGTAGGGTCGCGGGTCATCCCCCGACAACGCCTTCTGAGCGAGATAGGACGCCCGCGTCAGTGGCCGGTAGTAGGGGAGTGCACCGTAGTGAGGTTCTGCGAATGTTCGGAGCAGGTCGCCTGCCGAATTCGGTCTGGTCTCATCTTCGATCAGCCGCTGGTCGTCGTAGAGAAAGCCGCTGTCCCAGGAGAGCGTGCCGTAAACGGCGACGACGGCGAGCGCGACGGCCCACGGCGCCAGCGGGGACAGGCGGGGCCGGAACGTCGAAGCGGAGATCACGGCGCCATTCTCGCGCAGCGCGGGCGCGCGCACCAACGCCCATTGACTCAAGTCTCGGCAATTCGGGCCGGGACAGCCGCTGCGGGTCAGGTCGAGTTACCTGCCTCTTGTCGCAGCAGATCCTGTGGGATCCAGTTGAAGAATTTTTCCTTGGGCAACGGCGTGCTCATCCAACTCTGATCGGGCGGAGGGAGCCGGAGCACCTCGCGCGCTCGCAAAAGGCGCGGCAGCGGCTCGCTCTTGATGTCGCCCTTCTTGGTGCGCCAGCGAATCGCATGGGAACGCGCGATCGCCGAGACGACTTGGTGGGTGATCACGCAGTCGTTCTTGACGTAGGCGATTACCTCGTCGAATCGGGCCGCGGCCCAGGCGCGGGGTGCTTCCGCACCGGTCATCGTCTTGCGTAGAGGCATTCCCAGGCCCGTGGCGACGGCCTCGAGTCCGATCGGGAACCCGCGGACGTTGAAGAACTGCAGCATCGGGTCGAACGAATCGAGCGCGATCTCACCCGCCAGATACGAATCGTCGGCAACGTGGCCGATCCAACGCAGATCGAAGCCGACTCCATTCCAGGAGACGATCTCTTCACCTGCCAACTGGCACTCGCGCAGATGGCCGAGCAGATCCCGCGCCGTCGCCGCGGACATCCGGGCCGCCGGCCGGCCGTCCTCGACGTCATGCCAGACACGGTCACCGCCTTGGTCGGAATACGCCGCGGCCACCGAGAGGTCGAACGGGGCGAAATCATCGAGATCGCCGCCGGGAGGCAGGTCGAAAATCGAAGCGAGTTCGATGTCGAATGCGAGCATCGCGAGGCAGGATGCCCTCGCGCGTCGCAGCGCGCAAGGCGATGCGGGAGCGTCCGAACCGGCTTCGAATCCTGAAGTGTTGGGCCACGGTCTGCGCCTGGCCCCCCCCGGGGGGGATCCGTCGCGCGCTCGGCGTCGTGGCGGGGCTGATCGGTCTCCCGGCGCATGTCGTTGCTCGCGTGGTAACGCGTGGGGGGTGTGGCCCACGCTCGTTCGACTGTCTCGGTGAACCAGTCGGCAGTCTTGGTTGCGCACGAAATGCTCGGCAACCTCGGTGGGCTCCTAGATCCGGACTGAGCTCATGGGCTTGGCCGATTCATCTCGGATCGCGTCGGGTTCGAGCGACGACCGTGGCTCCATCCACAAATAAGCCAGCACTTGGAACATGCGATGGTGCAGCCTGTCGCGGACCATGCCCGTCCGATCGCATCGAGTTTTCGCTCCCAGCGTCGAGGACCGCACCGACCCAACCCCCCGCGCGTGAGAGCGGCTCACCGGCCGGATGCCGCGGCTTGGGCATACCGGCAACGTGTGGGCTACGCTTTCCGGGACACGCAACCGAGAACCGAGGACGTCCCTTGTCGTCTTTCCCCCCGCTCCGCTCGCTGCTCCTGACGCTGCTCGTTGCCGGTCACGCCGCCGCGCAAGGAAGCGAATCGGCGATGCAAGATCCTCCGATCGAGGTCGGTCTCCGAGAAAAGGTCCGAGTGCAACTGGTTCTCGTCGATTTTGTGGTCGTCGATCGTGACGGTCGAACCGTGCCCGGTCTGGCGATCGACGATTTCAGCTTGAAGGTCGACGGGGAGAAAACCAAGATCGCCAGTCTCGATCTGGATTGTCCAATTGGCGCGGCCGACGAACTCGATTTGCAGTCCGCCGACCTCTTGCCGCCGGGAGCGAACCAAGGCACGCCGCGCAAGGTGGTCCTAGTCTTCGACTACGACCACATGACCAACGAGGACGAGGCGTACGCTCGGGTCCTGAGACTGCTCGATCGCTGGCCCGTGGGTCTGGACGAGCACATGCTCGCGTCGTTCGGCGAGGTGCTGCGGGTCGAAACACCGTTCACCGCCGACCGCGACGAGTTGCGCTGGGCGCTGCGACGCATGCGCAACGATCGGGACCTGTACGGCAGGGGCGCGGGACCCGTGACGGAGAAACGCTTCTTCGAGCGAATGCTCTCACTGATGGAGATCTTGCAGCGCTACGAGGGCCGGAAGACGATCGTGCTCTTGTCCGGGCCGTTCGCCGCCGACGGTTGGAACCGGGACCAGGCGCAGCGTGAGCTATCCAGTGTTTCCACGATCGCTCGCGCCGCCATTTATCCGGTCGATACCGGCGGTTTGCGAGTGGCTACCGATCCGGCGGGATCGAGCCTCGGCGGTCCTGCGGAGCTCCGGCGCCTGGCGATCGAGACCGGCGGTCGGATGACCTCCGAGACCAACGACATCACCCTGGCCTACGCCAAGGCCCAGCGCGACATGCGCTGCACCTACACCCTCGGAGTGGAGGATACCGGGGGGAAGTTGGACGACAAGCGACGCCTGACGATAAAACTCAATAAACGCAAGGATCTACGCGTGATCTACGCGCAGTACTTCTTCCGGCAGTCCGCGGAGTCCCGCGCGAAGTCGCTCCGACGTACGGCGGGGCTTGCGCCGGAGCTGTTCGAGAGTAGCGATATGCGCGCCAGCCACTTCGTGATCGGCGTGCAGCCGAAGGGAAGCTGGCGGACGGTGTTCGTCTTGCAGATCGGCCTGGAAGCGGAAGAACTCCACGCGGAGGGGCGCCGTTGGCAGCTGACCGGATTTCTGCGCAAGCGGAACGGGACGATCGTCGAAAGCTTCGAGCGCGACCTGCAGCTGTCCGGGCCGACCGTGCTGTATGAACCTTTGGAGGTCGCCCCCGGGGAGTACGCGTTCAGCGCCGTGATCTCCGCGTCCGATGCGACTTCACCGCGGTCGGCGACCCGGCTAGTGAAGCTCGCGCCTCCGCCGCTCGAGGGACCGTTCCTTCTGGGTCCGATTCTCGGATGGTCGCCCGCGGCGTCCCGTTCGGGAGTCGGCTTCCAGCCGGCGCTCGATAACGCGTTGCAGGCCGGCCAGCCGCTGGAGTCCATGACAGTGCTCTGTCTTCCCGGAGCCCAACCTTCATCGGGCGAAGCGGCGATCGAGCGTTGGATCGTGACGGCCGGTGGCGATCGGGTCCAGAGTTACGAGCGCAGGGCTTCGGAGTTCGCGGGCAGAGGCGGTACCGTCTGTACGGAGGTCGTCGATCACCTCCCCACGATGCATCTCCCCCAGGGATCCTACGAGTTCCGCGCCGTCGGGGAAGTCGGCGGGCTGAAGACTCGCGAGAGTCACGCGATCTTTTCGATCGTTGCCGCGGAACCGGGAAAGAACGGCCGATGACGTGCAGATTGGCGACGCTCCTGCTCGCACTGGGGTGCGTTGTCGTCCCCTCGTCGGCGGCCGCGACGGCGTCGTCACGGTTCGTGGTGATCGACGGGGATGGGGCCGAAGCGCTCGAGCGCAACCTGAAGTCTGCCGGAAGTCAGGGTTATCGATTGGTCGCTTCCGCGAACGGAACGGACGTCACCGGACGCTCGCGGATCGCGGTGTTGCTCGAGCGCGATCCGGGGGGACGAACGGTCGAGTTCGCGGTGCGCGTCGGGACCGGCGACCTGACCGACCCGTCCATGCGCCGCGCGATCGATCCGTTGTTCGAGGACGGCTACCGGTTCTCGACCGCGGGATTCGTCGTCGGCAGCCGGCCGGAGATGTGGCTTCCCGCGTCGGCATACGCCGATCAGGCGACGATCATCCTCGAGCGCCCGGCGGACGTGGGAGCGCGTCGCTCCTACCTGGCCCTTGATTTCGGTAGCGAGGAGGCGTTCCATTCCCAGCTCGCGGAACGGACCGGCGAAGGCTTCGAGGTGCTGGGTCTGTGGAACACCGACCGCAGACTCCAGGTCGTCCTGCAGCGGTCACTCGACGACGGTAGGCCGCCGGCGGTCGGCGCGACCCAGCGCTTGCTGCTCGCCGCGACGAGAAAGGCGCTCAAGCTCTCGCTGAACCCGTTGGCCCGCCGCGGATACCGGATCCGGCAGGCCGAAGATCCACCGACAGCCGGTCCTCCGATCCTGCTGCTCCAGCAAACTGCGGGACCGGATGAATTCGTGGAGTATCGTTTTTTGAGCAAGGTCCCGAATCGCATGCGTACGGATCGGTTCTTGGACAAGCTGAGTCGTTACGCGGCGAAGGGCTGGAGGTTGACGCCAGGTGGCCTGACCGACAACGTCTTTACGCTCGAGCGCGATCCCCGCCGCGACCGAAGCGCGCCACGGGCTACGTATCGATTGATCGCCTCCGCGAGCGCGGACGAATTGGCCTCGGCACTCGAGCAGGCGGTCGCCGGCGGCGAGCGTCTGGTGACGATGGTCGTAGAGCCCGCGCGAACCAGCCTGCTCGTCGAGCGCCTATCCGCCGGTGGATCCGAGCGTCACAGCCGCAATCCGTGAGCCTCGCCGAGCGACTTCGCGGCGCGCCGCACGGCATTGTGCTCTCCGACCTGCATCTGTTCTCCTGGCGCTCGCGCGGCCAGGAGTGCCTGGCCGGACTGCAGGAAGATCTCCGCGCTGCGACGGTGTTAGTCCTCAACGGCGACATCTTCGATTTCGAGTCGACGACTCTGCCGACGATCGAGGCGGCTATCGAAGAGGCCTACACCTGGTTCGAGCGACTCACAACGGGTCATCCACAGCTCGCGATCCACTACGTCTTCGGAAACCACGATTATGTGCACC
>JANNRU010000195.1:0-3691 GCA_031401755.1 Acidobacteriota bacterium
CCATGAGGCGAAGGCGGCCACGACCGCGTTGGTATCGACGGCGATCAACGTCGCGTGCGCTCCAGAGTGTCACGGACGATCTCGTCCGTCAGCGGCGTGAGCTTCTCGTCGGGTACGGCGTCGGCGCCGCCGGGCCGTCGGGCCACGGACATGGGCGTCGCAGCCAGTTCGACCTCGATGTGGCCATCCCGCTCGCGGATCTCAACCGGTCCGCCATCCTGGCGCCCTAGGCGGTCCCGCGGTTCCTGCGGAATGACGACACGGCCGGCTGCGTCGATGGTCATACTCCCGTGCGTTTGGGCCGTAACCGACGAGCCAAGACCACGTGGGGTCGGAGGAGCTGTGTTGTATCTGTAAGGAAAATTGGCTAGAGTTTCTTACATGCAAAGCCCCGCAAGAACAACGCAAAGTGTTGATTCAAAGATTCTTGCCAAGATCCGAGGCCAGAAGAGAGGTACCGTAGTTGTCCCGGCAGACTTTCTGGGGCTGGGTAGCCGCGAGGCGGTCGATCTCGCGCTGCATCGACTCGCGCGGAAAGGGACGCTTCGCCGGCTCGCTCGCGGTGTCTACGACTACCCGAAGGTGCATCCGGAGTTGGGACCGTTGTGGCCGTCCGCCGAGAAGGTGGCGAGGGCGATCGCGGGCCGCGACAGAATCCGGCTCCAACCCGCGGGGGCGTACGCCGCCAATCTCCTCGGGTTGTCGGAACAAGTGCCTGCGAAGGTGGTCTTCCTGACCGATGGACCGTCCCGCAATGTCCGGATCGGGCCGATGATCATCCAACTCCGGCGCACGACCCCCCGGAACATGGCTGCGGCCGGGCGCCTGTCCGGGCTCGTCATCCAGGCGCTCCGTCATCTGAAGCGAGAGCACGTGACGGCCGGCCGCGTTGCCCGACTGAAACGGACGTTGCCCGCAGCCGAGCGGCGCGCTCTCGTCCGCGACATCAAGCTGGCCCCGACGTGGATGCACCCGATCCTCCGCGATCTGGCGGAGGGTTGAGCATTGCACCTTGAATTCCTGAAGCGTGGAGCCCGGGAACGAGGGCTGTTCTTCGAGCGCGTCGCACAGCAGCGTGGGGTGTCTCCGGTTCTCGTCGAGAAGGACTTCTGGGTCTGCTGGATGCTTGCCATCCTGTTTGAATCCCGCTTCGGCGACCATTTCGTCTTCAAGGGGGGAACGTCGCTGTCCAAGGTGTTCCACGTCATCGATCGCTTTTCCGAAGACATCGATATTTCGCTGTCGCCCGCGTTTCTTGGCCTCGAAGACGTCGAGAATCCGGCAGCGCTCAGCGCCAGCCAAGCCGAAAAGTGGATGAAGACGGCGGAAGCGGCGTGCGCTCGTGCAGTCGATGCCCAGATTCGCCCGGAACTCGGAAGGGCGATCGCGAGCGTGCTGGGTGAGTCCGCGGAACCCCGGCTCGCTTTCGAGGTCGATGCGACGACGCACGCTCCCGTGATTCTCTTTCGCTATCCGACCACCCAGTCCCCGGGCTTCGACTATCTTCGACGTTCCGTCAAGCTGGAGTTCGGCTCGCTCACCGACCAGCGCCCCGTCGGCCAGCTTCCCGCGCGTCCCTGGCTCGCGGAGGATTTCCCGGAGGCCTTCAGGGACTGGCGTTGCGAGGTCGTGTGCCTCGACCTACGACGGAGCTTCTGGGAGAAGGCGACGATTCTCCACGTCGAACACCACCGGCCTGAGGACAAGCCCATGCCCGACAGATTCTCTCGGCACTACGCGGATACGGCCGCAATCGCACGGCATCCCAATGCCGCTGAGGCGGTCGACCAAGGTCATCTTCGCGATCGCGTCGTGGCATGGAAGAGTCGGTTCTTTCGCAGCGGCTGGGCACGCTACGATCTTGCCAGGCCCGGCTCCTTCCGGCTGGTTCCTCCCCGAACGCGAATCGCCGCTTTGCGAGCGGACTACCGGGCGATGACAGACATGTACCTCGCGGAACCGAGCGACTTCGCTCAGATCCTCGAGACACTCGGCGAACTGGAAATGAAGATCAACGGCGATTAGGCGTTTGCGCGGCTTCGTCCCGTCCAACGCTCCTGGCGCCGCTGATAAGCAGAACCCAGGCGTAGATGTATCGCTCGTACAGATCCCGGGCACGAACTAGCGCCAGAGTGCTCCGAGGTCGATCGCGAGATTGCTCCACTCCGGATGGGTGAGCATCGTCGGCCCTTCCGCCTCCACCACCAGCTCATAACCCGAAGTCCCGGCGCGAAAGCACTCCACGCGGCGAGCGTCCGGGTCCACGATCCAGTAGTGGAGGACGCCGAGGGCCGCGTAACGTCGAGCCTTGCGGCCGAGGTCGTGCTCGCGCGTGGACGGAGAGAGGATCTCGACGGCGAGGAGGGGCCCACCCTCGATCCCGCGCTTCGACACCTGATCGGCCCGTGCCACGATCACGAGATCCGGCTGGACGATGTCGTGCGGCGACAAGATCAGGTCGATGGGCGCGTCGAAGACCTCGCCCAGCGAGCGCTCTTCGAAATAGGACTCGAGTTGCCGTTGCAGTCGCTTCGAGACGCGCTGGTGGATCGGACTCGGCACCGGGGTCACGAACAGGCTCCAGTCCAGGACCTCGTACCGTTTCCCGTCGTTCGGAATCGCCGCGTAGTCGGAGTGGTCGAGCTTTCGATTGAGTCCCAGGGGCTTCAAGTTCGACCCCACTGACACGGATTCTACGGTGCTTGATGAGTCGAGACAAGAACCGCCCGGTTTCCGAGTCTCCGAGTTGCAACGCCGTGCCCGATCGCCATCGAATCAGGCTTCGAGCTCCGCCAGCCCCCGAATCCGTTCACTATCGATCAGTGGATCGCTCCGAGCGGGACCGCGACGATCCGGTCGGTCAGCCGCAGCGACTCTTTCCCGTCGTAGAGCAGGAGCCCGAAGGGCGCACGTGCGCCGAACTCGTCGCAGAAGGCCTCGAGCGCGCGCGCGTCGGCGACGCGGGCCACGCGCGCGGACTTGACCTCGATCGGAAGCAAACGGCGACCGGACTCGACCACGAAGTCGATCTCTTCCCCGGAAGCGGTTCGACGGAAGTACACGCCGGGCCTTCGAAGCTCGAGATCACGCCACGCGAGCAGGTCGTTGAGGACGAGATGCTCGAGCCACGCTCCGGCCTTCGGTGTCGTGTCGATCTCCGAGAGTCCGGTCGCGCCCGCGAGGTACAGTCCGAGTCCTGTGTCGAGTCCGAAGCGTTTCGGTGTCTTGATCAGACGCTTCGCTGACTTGTCGTGGAAGGTCCCTGCCAAGGCGATCCTCCTGACGGGTGGATTGATCCGCCGATGACAACCCAGCGATCAGTCGAGAAACTCGTATTCAGCGCCAACGCGCTCGTAGGTCAACGCGGCTCGTCTGTCGCGCGTGCAGTGCGGTGGCCCCGATCAGGGCGTCATGGATGCTGCCGCCGGTGAGTCCCGCGGCCGCCGCTTTCTCGATGAGGGGCAGGTGCGCGCGGGGTCTCCACCAGGACGTGAGCGGGGATTCGCGGCTTCCGGGCCAGAGCCGCCACAGCGGTTCGATGACCCTCGTGCCATGAGGCGAAGGCGGCCACGACCGCGTTGGTATCGACGGCGATCAACGTCGCGTGCGCTCCAGAGTGTCACGGACGATCTCGTCCGTCAGCGGCGTGAGCTTCTCGTCGGGTACGGCGTCGGCGCCGCCGGGCCGTCGG
>JANNRU010000196.1:0-12699 GCA_031401755.1 Acidobacteriota bacterium
CGACATGGATGAGGAGCTCGACAAACGCATGGAGCAAATCTTTCGCGAGCTGATGTCGTTCATGATTGAAGATCCGCGGTCGATCACCCGTGCGCTGCGCTTGACCTTCGTCGCCAAGTACTTCGAGCGAATCGGCGATCAGGCAACCAATATCTGCGAGCAAATCGTCTACATGACCGAGGCGCGGGTCATCAAGCACTCCGCCATCAAGGACGCGACGGGCTGAAGCGGTAGCCGACCCCGCGGACCGTCTCGATAACGTCGCTCCGCTTCCCGAGCTTGAACCGGATGGCGCGGATGTGCACGTCGATCGTACGCGCGCTGACCGTCGCACCGTCGCCTAGGGCGCGCTGGATCAGTTGCGTTCGCGAGTAGACTCGGCCCGGGTTCCCGGCCAGGGTCCACAGCAGTCGGAACTCGGTCGCGGTGAACTCTACTGCCTCGCCGTCGACTTCGACGGCGTGCCGGGCCGCGTCGATCCGCAGCCCTTCGTGCGCGATTCGCTCGCCAAATTCTTCGGCCGGTACGGCTCGCCGGAGCACGGCGCGGACGCGAGCGACTAGTTCGCGGGGACTGAAGGGTTTGGTGACGTAGTCGTCGGCCCCCAGTCCCAGGCCGAGCACGACATCCGACTCCTCGTCCTTGGCTGAGAGGATGATGATCGGGACTTGGCGGGTGGCGCTCTCTGATTTGATTTTCCGACAGATTTCCAGGCCGTCAATTCCTGGAAGCATCAGGTCGAGGACCAACAGCTCGGGCGGCGATTGCCGAACGGCAGCCATTCCGGTCGCACCGTCTCCGAAACTCCGGACGGCGAAGCCCTCGCGTTGTAGCGAATAGGCCAGTTGGTCCCGCAAGTCGGGATCGTCTTCGATCAGAAAGATCGTGGTTTCAGCTCCGTTTCGCCCCGAAATCTCCGAAGCGCCGACCCACGATAACCGAACTCCCGGATTCGTGTCCCGTCCGTCCGCCACATAGTTTTCACCAGACCTTCATTCGACCGTCGCCCGGGGGGGGTCTATTGAGCTCGGCACCGGAGGCGCGGTGTATCGTACCGATCGGATCGGCGGGGGTACGGGCCGTGGCGCAAGCCAGTGGCTCGGGCCGACCGTGCTTGGCGTATTGGGTGCGGGGTCCCTGTGGGCCCCGCATAGCGTTTTCCTCGAACCGCGTCGTCCAACCGAGAAAAACAAATAGGACTATGAGGCGAATCCGAAACAGGCTCGTCAACGCCAGGCCCCGCGCGCTGGCGATCGTCGAGATCTGCCGATCGATGGGTGAGGTACGTTCGGAACTCTCTCAAACCACGCAGCAGCGCCTCGAATCGCTGCTCGCTGGGCTTGGCGATCCCTGGTGATCCAGGCCAGCTAGCCCACACAAACCGCGACCGCCGCCTCGCCAATAGGCGGCCTCAACCCTTGGGACGCCACCATGCTGCCGGATTGCGTGCTGCCCTCGATCGATCGAATTCTCCGTCTGTGTGCGAGTCGCCGCCCTTGGTTTCTGGTCCTGGCCGGGTTCCTGGTCGTCGTGCCCGCCGAAGCGGCCCCACTGGGTGGCATTCGTGGAATCGTGGTCGACCGTGACTTCGGCGTGCCCCTTCCGGGAGCCCGTGTTTCCCTCGTCGAGGCCGCGCTCGTCACGCGGTCGAGGGACGACGGCGGCTTCATCATCGAGCATGTACCGATCGGAACCTACACGGTGACCATCACCTGTGACGGCTATGACCGGGAAACGGTGACCAGCGTCGCGGTCAGTGAAGGGCGATTGAGCGAGTTGCGGATCGAACTACTGCCCGAGGTTATTGACATGGAAGAGCTCGTCGTCACCGGCGCGGACCTGCTCGGCAACAGCGAGATCGCGATCCTCGAGATTCGTGCCGAGTCGGTCACGCTCCAGGACTCGATCTCCGCCGAGTTGATCTCCAAGGCCGGTGCCGGCGATGCCGCCGGCGCGCTCAAGCTCGTCGTTGGGGCCTCAGTCGTCGACGGCAAGTACGCAACCGTTCGGGGTCTCTCCGATCGCTACGCCGGGACCACCATGAACCATGTGCGAATCCCGAGCGCGGATCCCCGCAAGCGCGCGGTCCAGATCGACCTGTTTCCTACAGGAACGATCGATTCCGTCACGGTCACCAAGACCTTCTCGCCCGACCTTCAAGGTGACTTCACCGGCGGCGGCATCGAGATCAAGACGAAATCGATTCCCGACAGTCGAGTGCTCGACCTGTCGATCTCGCTGGAGCGCGACGGCGAAGCGAGCGGTAACGAGCGTTTCTTGACCTACGATGGCGGCGGCGTCGGATCGCTGGGTTACGGGTTGGGCGACCGCGGATTCCCCGAGCTGGCCAACCAACCGCTCCCCGCTTTCCCGTCGGCCAACTACAACGCGAGCGCGCAGCGGGTCGCGGATGCCGAGGCTTGGGATCGTTTCACCAAGGTTTTCGATCCGGTGATCGGCGTCTCGCGCGAGACCCCCGGTCTGGCGGGCGGCCTGTCACTCGTCGCGGCCGATCGTTTCCCGCTCGGCGGTGATCGTGTACTCGGAGTCATGGGGGCGCTGACCTACTCGCACAAGTACGACTTCTTTGAGAACGGCGAGAACAACGTCGTCAACGTTTCGGGCAAGGACTCCGGTTTCGGCGGGGCCGAGCGCTCCGATTCTCGCGGTTTGGACGAACTCTTGATTGGCACCCTCGGCACATTGGTCTACCAGCAGGGCGACGATCTCGAGATCGCGCTACGCGCTGTGGTCAATCACGGTGCCGAGGACGAGGCGCGGGTCCAAGAACAGAGCTTCGGGGCCGACCAGGTCGAGCAGAACCAGACCTTGCGCTACGTCGAGCGCGGTGTCCGATCGATCCAACTCGCCGGAATCCACCGGTTCTCGGCCGCAGCGCTTCCACGGGGTGGGATCCCGCAGATCGATTGGACGATCGCCAGTAATCGCACTCGCCAGGACGAGCCCGATGTCCGGTTCTTTCGTAATCGCTACGACGGCACGAACTTCTTTTTCCCGGTCGGAAGCAGTACGCCGCAGCAAAACTCACGCCGGCTCTTTCGCGGAATCGTCGAGGACAATCTGCAGGTCTTCACTGACTTCACGCTCCCGTTCGGTGCCGGGGGCGACCGCGAGGGCAAGCTGAAGATCGGTTTATGGTTCGACGATACCGACCGCAGATACGGGCAGGACTCGTTTTTCTATCAGTTCACTCCGACCCTCGGAAACTCGGATGCAGCCAGATTTAACAACGCGTTCGCGACGTACTCCAATCCGCTGCCCGGTGCGTTGTGGACCGACGTGTTCCTCGACGCCGAGCGGATCGGGCTCGCCGGCAACCGGTGCCCGATCGGGATGCCGTCGTTTGCCTGCGCACCGCCGAATCAGTTGTTGTGGGCGATCCTGCCTGCGGGCCGCGACGTCGATTATTCGGGCGAGCAGAGAATCGAGGCGACCTACGCCATGGCCGAGCTGCCGCTCCCCGGCCGCTGGACCGTGACCGGGGGGGCGCGATTGGAGCTGACAGAGATCGCGATCGATCCCTTCACGCGCAGTGGCCTGCTCGAGGTGATCGAGCTCCAAGAGAGCGGCGATCGGGCCCTCGTCAGCGTGCCCGCCGCCACGGCCTCGGTGTCGATCACCGACCGCAATCTGCTCCCGGCGCTAGGCGTCACGTGGGAGGTTCGCCCGCAGATGAACCTACGCTTTGCTTGGAGTCGGACGATCGCCCGTCCAACCTTCCGGGAACTGGCGCCCGTGGCCACAGAAGAATTCATCGCCGGAGACGAGTTCGTCGGTAGCGCGGCGCTGAAGCTCTCGACGATCCGGAACTGGGACGCGCGATGGGAATGGTTTCGCAAGTCTGGCGATGTGCTCGCTGCGAGTCTGTTCTACAAGGAAATCTCGGACCCGATCGAACTCATCAACTTTGGCGTGAGCGATCGCTACTTCGTCCAGCCCGTCAATTATGAGACCGGCAGGGTCAAGGGATTCGAGCTCGAAGCCCGTACCGCGTTGCCGGTGGACGGATTAGAGCTCGGGGCCAACTACACCTGGATCGATTCCGAGGTCGACGTTCCGCCCGCGGAGATCGATTCGCTCGACGACTACGGGCTCGATGAGGTCTCGCGCCGGTTGCAAGGACAGCCCGAGATGCTGCTCAATCTTAACCTGACCTACGATAACGATCGTCGGGGGGTTTCAGCGGGTCTGTTCTACACCTATACGGGGGAGTTGCTCCAAACCGGCGCCGCTCGCGGGGGCGGGGACGCGACCCCGAATCTATTCGAGCAAGCCGTCGGCAACCTGGATTTCAAGATCAAGCAGCAGTTGTGGGAAGGGTTCTCGGTCTCCCTCAAAGCGACGAACTTGCTCCGGGCCGATCGTGAAACGGTCTACCGGACCCCGGACGGGCACGAGGCCACCAAATCGCGGCGCGATACCGCAGAGCGGCTGTCGATCGCCGCGGCGTGGAGTTGGTAGTGGGCTCCTGCATGAAAATTTAACACTCCGCTAACGCCGAGTACGCTTGGCGGCAATTTAATGTCGTTGTTGTGATATCTGCAGCGAAGGAAGTCGCCAAGCCCGCGCGAGTCGTCGTCGTCGAAGACGAGAGCGACATCGGTGCTCTTCTCGAGTACCTACTCGACCGTGAGGGGTTTGACGTTGTCGTTGCCCGCACCGGGCAGGATGCGCTGCGCGAAATCGCCCAACGCCTGCCTGACCTCGTTCTGCTGGACCTGATGCTGCCCGACGTCGACGGTTTAGACATTCTTCGGGAGATCAAACGTCGCGACACGGCAGAGCGGACACGAGTGCTCATCCTCTCAGCCAAGAAAGCCGAGGATGACCGGATACTCGGGCTCGAGCACGGCGCCGACGACTATGTCGTCAAGCCGTTCAGCCCGCGGGAACTTCTTCTTCGCGTGCGCTCGCTGTTGCAACGCGAGGGCGCCGGACCCCGCGTCGAGGCCGCTCGCTTGGTGTCCGGGCCGATCGAGCTGGATCTCGACACCCACGTGGCGCGAGTCGCCGGTCGGGCTATTCGGCTGACCCTGACCGAGTTCCGGCTCTTGGCTTCGCTCGTCCGCAATGAGGGCCGCGTGCGCAGTCGCGAGGCCCTCTTGACCGAAGTCTGGGGCTACGATTCCGAGGCGCTGTCCCGGACGGTTGACACCCATGTTCGTCGGCTGCGCTCAAAGCTCGGTCCCGGAGCGGATTGGCTCGGAACCGTTCGCGGTGTTGGCTACCGCCTTCGCGATCCGAAGTTCGCCGAGGACTAAGAAACCGCAGTTGGTCGAGCGCGAGTCTATCGGCGACCACAATTGCGGAACGCCGGCCCAGGTTCTGGGAGCCGCGGACGATGTGGGCGCGGCAGAGGCCGAGCTCGCCGCCGGTTGAAACCGCCTGACTCTGGGCGCGACCATCAAGGCTGCCGCGCGCATCGCGGACGTCTATACCGACGAGGACGCGACGGTCGCCGATCGGGTGAACCTCGAACGCGCCGCTATAGGTTTCGAGCTTGGTGCTCTCTCCGGCTCCAGCGAGCGCGTGTCGATGCCGCAGAACAGTAGGGCCGCGATGATTCCGACTCGGGCATTTCAGATGCCTTCTCGGGTCTCGGCAACGAGGTGATCGACGACGGCTTTGAGGTCACCGGTCTCGCGGAAAACCCGCAGTTGACGGTCCGCGCTAGTGCCCTCGTCGAGAATCCGGTGCACGTACTGGGTGTCTTGACGGATTCCCAAATCGTCGACCACGTCGTCGATCAACTCGAGGATCTCGTTGACCAAGGCACGCAGTGGGACCTCGCGCGACTTCCCGAAATCGATCAGCATCGCTTCGATCCCGTAGCGAGCGGCGCGCCACTTGTTCTCGGCGATCAACGTGCGTCGGTATTCACGCCAACGCAGGTTGCGATGACGAAATTGGATCAACTTGGCCACGATCCCGAGGAGCAATGCGGCGATGCAGCAGACCTCGTCGAGACGGGTGCAGATGTCGGTGAAGCGGAATTCGAGCGTCGGATACTTTGGGCTCGGACGGATGTCCCACCAGATCTTGGTCGGCTCGTCGATGCAGCGGGTTTCGACCAGGGTGTCGAGATAGCTCTGATATTCAGCCCACGCCGCGAACGACGGCGGGATCCCGGCCCGTGGCAGGTTATTGAGGATGATCGTGCGGTAGGATCGCAGGCCGGTGTCCCGCCCCTGCCAGAACGGCGAACTCGTCGATAGCGCCAGCAGGTGAGGCATGAAATACCGCGCCTGATTCATCACGTCGATCAGGATCTCGCGATCCTCGATGCCGATGTGCACGTGCATACCGAAGACGAGCATCTGCCGCGCGACGTCGGCCATGTTCTCTTCGTGCTTGGTGTAGCGTTCGCCGGCGGTAATCTCTTGCGTCGTCCAACTGGTGAACGGGTGCGTCCCGGCTGCGGCGACGCGGAGTCCCTTGGCCTCGGCGAGCTTGACGATCTCGCGCCTTAGCCGCGCGATCTCGTTTCGCGCTTGGCGAAGATTCGAGCAGACGTTGCTGCCGACCTCGACCTGGGACTGCAGGAATTCGGGCTTGATCTGGTCTTTGAGTACGATGCGCCCGCTGTCGAGGAATTCCTGGATGTAGGAGGTCAGCCCCCGCGATGCGGGATGAATGATTTGATATTCCTCCTCGATCCCGATCGTGAATTCTGGAAATTTCACTCAGCCGCTCCCCCCGCGTGCCGGGATCATTCGAGGCGTCGAGAAACCGGCGAATTGTACCATGGACCTGCTAGGGAGATAGCCGAGTCCCGATGAGGCGTTCGTGGTCGGTCCGGACGCTCTGGGCTAGCCTGCTGCCTCACGGAGAGCGGGGAATGATCGACAGAGATCGTCTTGCGGCACTGAAGATCGAGCGCGGGCCCGACTCCCGTCGTGGCGCGCGGGGCCTGACCATCAGCGTGGTCGCCGTCTTTGTCGTACTCGTAGCGTTCGCGGCGGCCTGGCTGGCCTGGCCTCGCGGTGTCGCCGTTCGTGTCGCGATGGTCGCCGAGCGGCGAACCGGGGATCGTGCGACCGTCCTCAACGCCTCCGGGTACGTGGTTGCGCGGCGTCGTGCGACGGTCGCGTCGAAGATCACGGGAAAGCTGGTGGAGGTTCGCGTCGAGGAAGGGCGATCGGTGGAAGCGGGAGAGATCCTGGCGCGTCTGGACGCCAACCAGCTCAGGGCGGTGCTCGCGCTCGCCGAAGCGGGTCTCGCCGCGTCACGCAGCGCGATGGAGGAGACGTCGGCGCGATTGGCCCTGGCCGAATTGTCACGGGGACGGGCCGATCGACTTGCGACCGAAGGCGTTATCGATCAGTCCGCGCTGGACGAAGCGCGCGCGGAGGTCGCCGCGCTCGCCGCGCGCGCGGCCGCCGAGCGGGACTCGACGCGGGTCGCCGAGCGGGAGGTCGCGTTGCGTCGGGCCGAGCTCGACGACAGCGTGATCACTGCACCGTTTTCAGGCGTGGTGATCTCCAAGGATGCCCAGCCGGGGGAGATCGTCTCGCCGGTCTCGGCCGGGGGCGGATTCACCCGCACCGGGATCTGCACGATCGTCGACATGAGCTCGCTTGAGATCGAAGTCGAGGTCAACGAGTCCTACATCCGCCGAGTCGAGGCCGGCCAAGCGATCGAAGCCCGTCTCGATGCCTACCCGGACCAGGGGTTTCCCGGCTCGGTGATCACCACGATCCCGGCCGCGGATCGGCAGAAGGCAACCGTGCTCGTCCGTATCGCCTTCGACGCGCTCGACCCGAGAATTCTTCCCGACATGGGCGTAAAGGTCGCGTTCCGCGCCAGTGACGAGGGTGGGGTGGTCGCGCGCGTCGCGTCGATCGTGCCGAAGTCGGCACTCAGGCGCGACGGCAATCGGGACGTGGTCTTCGTCGTCGCGGGAGATCGCGTGGAACGTCGCGCGGTGACTCCCGGCGACACGATCGGCGAAGATCTGGAAGTTCGCGCGGGACTGACGGGTGGTGAACGCGTCGTGATCGAAGGTCCGTCGGACTTGGCTGACGGGGATGCGATCACGGTCGTCGAACCGCGCTAGGACGGGAGAACCATTGATGAGCGCTACGACGCTGGTACGGACGCGGGATCTGCACAAGCTCTTTCTGCGCGGCACGGAACGAATCGACGTCTTGCAGGGAATCGATCTCGATATCCAACAGGGCGAGTTCGTCGCGCTGATGGGCCCGTCAGGATCGGGGAAAACCACGCTGCTCAATCTGCTCGGCGGTCTGGATCGTCCGACCGAAGGGACGATCGAGATTGGCGGCGAGCGTGTCGACTCGCTCTCCTCGAACTCATTGGCCCGCTTCAGGTCTCGACACATCGGTTTCGTCTTCCAGCTCTACAACCTGCTTCCTGCCCTGACGGCGGAGCGCAACGTCGAACTGCCCTTGCTCCTGACTTCGCTCGGCCGGGCCGAGCGTCGCAGTCACGTCGCCGCCGCGCTCGAACTGGTCGGCCTGGTCGATCGCGCGCGACACTACCCACGCCAGCTCTCCGGCGGCCAGGAGCAGCGCGTGGGCATAGCTCGAGCGATCATCAACGATCCGACGTTGCTGCTCTGCGACGAACCGACGGGCGACCTCGACCGCAAGTCAGGCGACGAGATCCTCGACCTACTCACGGCCTTGAATCGTGAGCAAGGCAAGACCGTGATCATGGTCACGCACGATCCAGTCGCGGCCGATCGGGCCAGCCGCACGCTGCACCTGGACAAAGGGATCCTGCGCGGGCGGAGCGCCACATGACCCAACTTGCGCTGCTCCGCAGCACGCTCCTGCGACGAAAAGCCAGGACGGTGTTCACGCTTCTGTCGATCCTGGTTGCCTTCGTGCTCTACGGCTACCTCTCGGCGATCGATTTGGCCTTCAGCCTCGGTGTTGACGTTAGTGGCGTCGATCGCTTGATCGTGCAGAACAAGGTCTCCCTGATCCAGCCACTGCCGATCGCCTACGGCCCGCGTATCGAGCAGATTCAAGGTGTGGTTTCGACAACCCACATGAATTGGTTCGGTGGAATCTACCAGGACACCAAAAACTTCTTCCCGCAGTTCGCAGTTCAATCCGAGAGCTTTCTCGATATGTACACGGAGTACGTGGTTCCGCCGGAGCAACGAACCGCCTGGGCCGCAAATCGCACAGGAGCACTCGTCGGCCGCAAGACGGCGGAGCGCTATGGTTTCAAGGTCGGCGATCGGATTCCGATCCAGGGCACGTTTTTTCGAAAACGCGACGGGTCAAGTACCTGGGAATTTACCATCGACGGGATCTACAAAGGCGACCGCGCGGGAGTCGACGAGACGAATTTCATTTTCCACTATGAGTATCTGGATGAGGCGAGCATCGGCGGAGCGGGTCTCGTCGGTTGGTACGTCGTGCGCGTCGACGATCCGGAGCGTTCGGCTGCGGTCGCCAAGGCGATCGATGCCGGTTTCGAGAATTCGCCGTTCGAGAGCCGCACGACGACCGAGAAGGCCTTCGCGCAATCGTTCGCCAATCAACTCGGCGACATCGGCGCGATCCTTCGCGCGGTGATGACCGCGGTCTTCTTCACGATTCTGCTCGTCTCTGGAAACACGATGGCCCAATCGGTTCGTGAGCGAACGAGCGAACTGGGCGTGCTCAAGACGATCGGCTTCACCGACGGCCGGATCCTCGGGCTCGTACTCGCCGAGTCGATGCTTCTGGCGCTCGTCGGTGGTGGTGCCGGCTTGGCGCTGTCCTGGCTCGCGATCAAGTTCGGCGGCGATCCGACGAGCGGATTCCTCGCGGTGTTCATCTTCCCGGTTCGTGATCTGGTTTCCGGATTCGGTTATGTCCTGCTCCTGGGGTTGGCGGCCGGCGCGATTCCATCCCTGCGCGCGAGGCGCTTGACGATCGCTGAAGCGCTGCGGAGGCTCTGACGGATGCAAGAACTGGCCAACGCCCTCTCCCGTTACGCGCTCGTCACCTGGACCAGCGTGAGCACCATCCCGCAACGCCTCGGGTCATCGCTGGCCGCGGCGTTCGGCGTCGCCGGGGTCGTGACCGTCCTGGTCGCGGTATTGTCGATCGCCGAGGGTTTTCAAGCCGCCCTTGCCGGAACCGGTTCGAACAAAACGGCGATCGTTATGCGGGGAGGCAGCGATACCGAGATGTCGAGCATCCTCTCGATGGACGACACGAAGATCATCGTCGACGGCCCGGGAGTGCGTCGGGACGTAAACGGTCCGATCGCGTCGGCGGAGCTGTTCGTCGTCGTCGACATCCCCAAGAAGTCCACGGGAACTCCGGCCAACGTAACGCTGCGTGGCGTGCAGCCGGCTGCAATCTCGATCCGTCGCGACATGCGCATCGTCGCCGGCCGGGGTTTCGAGCCGGGCAAGAACGAGATCATCGTCGGAGTCGGGGCCGCTCGACAGTTCGCGGGTCTCGCCGTCGGGAGTCGGCTCAATTGGGGTGGTGCCGAGTGGGCGGTGGTCGGGCACTTCGATAGCGGCGGAAGCGTCTGGGAGTCGGAGGCCTGGTGCGATGCGAGCATTCTCCAGCCGCTGTTTCTCCGCGGGTCGACATTCCAGTCGGTCTATCTGAGCCTCGAGTCAGCGGACGCGTTCGACGAATTGAAGGATTCCTTGACCAGCGATCCGCGCGTCGACGTGATGGTGCTGCGCGAGAGTGACTATTTTGCCGAACAGTCCGAGATCCTACACCTACTGATCACAGGACTGGGATTCCTTGTTGCCGGACTAATGGCTGTCGGGGCAGTTTTCGGCGCCGTCAATACCATGTATTCCGCGGTTGCGGCGCGAACGCGTGAGATCGCGACGCTACGCGCGATCGGATTCGGCGGTGGTCCGGTGCTTGTCGCGATTCTGTTCGAGTCGAGCCTGCTCGCCTTGGCCGGAGGCGTGGTCGGCGGGATCGGGGCCTGGGCCGGGTTCAACGGCTATCAGGCGACCACCTTGAACTGGGCCAGCTTTAGCCAGGTCACGTTCGCCTTCCGCGTCACCCCGGGTCTTGTCCTCGCCGGTCTTGCGCTCGCCCTCGTAGTGGGTCTCCTCGGTGGACTCTGGCCCGCGATCCGCGCCGTTCGTCTACCCGTGGCTACGGCGCTTCGAGAGTTGTAGGGACGTCGCATGAACTCCACAGGCAAGAAGTGGGCCATCGGATGCGCACTCGGTTGCGCCGGCCTCTTGGTCGCGACGATCGTGGCCGTCGCGTTCTTCGCGTCGTGGGTCGTACGGCCCGGAAAATTGCTGGAGCCCGTGCGACTCGTCGGGCCGGACACGATCGGATTCGCCGAGTGGACGGTAAGACCGGACGATCCGGCCACCGATCGCTTTCTAGAGCTGCTGTTGGCTGGCTCGCGTAACCTCTCCGACCGTGACCAAACGATTCCAAAACTCATCGATCAGATCATGAAGAACCAGCAGGTGCGGCAAGTCGACGACCTGAGAAGACTGCTACCGATCTCCGCGGGATGGACGCTTCGGCGTCGCGCAGACGATGGTCGAGAGATTCACCTGTTCACTCTGAGTCTGGAAGGTATCGGCAATCGCCTGCGAATCGTCGATTGGATCCTCGGCATGGCCGTAGGGCGCGACTCGCAGTCGGAGGTCCGCGTATACCGGGACGAGAATATCTACTCGTTCCGTTTGAACGGGGACGGCATTGCCGTCGTTTTCATTCGCGGAAACGATCTGTTCTTCACGAGCGACCTGGCCACAGCCGAGGCCGCCATCGACTTATTGCTCGGACTCGGCCCGCCAACCAAGAGTCCGCCGGCGGCTGAAGTCGCTGCGCGCCTGCTCTCGGCGATCCCCCCGGACCGATCGTTGCGTGCCGCGATCGGCGACGGGGAGGCGGTGCGTAGCGTGGTCGCCGCCGTCTTCGCCGCTGCCGAAGCGGCGCCCCCGGACCCACAGATCTGGCGCGTCGTACAGGCGCTCGCCGTGCACGCCAACCTCGACTCCGATGGCGCGCTCGCCGGCACGATCGAACTGACGACCGATCCCGCGGAGCCTGATCCCTCCCTCATCGATCGCCTCGCCGCCGATCTCTCCCGTATTGACTCGACTGGCCAGCGCCTTGAGATCGTCCCCAGTTTTCCTACGATCTCGTTCCGAATAAAAATGGGGACAGTCGCCTTTTCCGACCCCCGGCAGGAATGACGACGACGTAAGCGGATTCGATCGGTCGTCGGCTTTCTGAATCGTCATTGCTTGGGAGAGGGCGCGGCCTATCTTTTCCGCAGCCTCGCCCGAAAACATCAATTCTTCAGCGGGTACTATGAAACCCAGAAAATTTGTTCTGCCGGCTCTCTGCCTCGTCGGACTCAGTAGTCTGGGAGCGTCGAGCGCCGCGCTGAAGGCCGGATACGGGGTCCGCATGGACCTCGGGAGTGATTCGAATCCCGTCCGGCTCGCCGGCGACGGATCGAGCGCGGCGTTCGGAGAATTGCGGCTCGATGGCAACGTTGAGAGCCTAATCAATGAAAAGTTCGTTTTTTTTGCCGACGGCAAGAGCTGGTCGCGGCAACATGACTCTACCGCCCGCGACGCCGACACCTGGGGCATCGATATGCGAACGGGGTTCCTGCGTCGAGAAATCGCGGCCGCGGGTGGCCGGATGAGTGTCGCGTTCGGACTGGAACATTCGATCGAGCGCGGTACGTTCGTCGATC